>NZ_LMCV01000035.1:0-34726 GCF_001424925.1 Pseudomonas sp. Root329
AGCCTGGGCGGACGTGGCGCCCCAGGCATCAGCCGCCGCGTGGGCAGCGTCCAGGGCCTTTTCGATGTCTTCGGCCGTGGAACGCGGGAATTCGGCAAGCGGTTGGCCATTCACTGGCGAGGTATTGGTGAAGTACTGACCTTTAACAGGCGCGACGAACTCGCCGCCGATGTAGTTGCCATAACGGGACTTGAAGGAAACGATGGCACTGGGAGTGCCAGGTTGGGCGTAAATCATGATGAGGCTCTCTTGTTGTTATCCGTTGCGGCCGTCCGTGGACGGCCACTGTCAGCTTCAGCCGCCGTATGGCGTCAGGAACCCTGAGGAGTTTCACCGCGCGCAAGGCGGGCATTGATGTCTTCGATGACTGCCGGCAACTCGACGATGGTGTCGATCAGATAGTGCGGGCGAGAGCCTTCGAACATCTTGATGATGCGGGCACGTTCTTCGGCCAGCTTGTCGGAGGGCAGCGCCTTGTACTGATCGTAGGTCAAGCCCAGTGCGTTGCCGGAGCAGGTCAATGCGACTGTCCACATACCTGCGCTACGACCTTCGAGAATGCCGGGCCACGTATCGTCGACCTTCACGCAAGCCGCGACGTCACTGATCCCCAAGGCGATAACGTTGGCCAAGGCCTGAGCAGGGTGCGGGCGACCATTAGGCACTTCGTCGGTCGCTACCACATGGTCGGCGACGTAGCCGTTCTGTCGCGCCAGCTCCACCACTTTTGCCATGACGACTGCCGGGTAACCGGAACACGAACCGATTTTCAGGCCCTTGTCGCGCAAGGCACCGATGGCATCCAGTGCTCCGGGAATCACGGCGGAATGCAACGCGATCTTCTCGATTTGCAGCGGCATGAAGCGCTCATAAAGCGCCGTGACATCATCATCGGTCGGCAGGCGATCAAAGACCGCACGGTAGCGTTCGGCGATCTGTGGCTGGTTGCATAACGTGCGGATGTGATCCCACTTGCCCATGCCCATGGGGCCACGTGCTTCCTCCAGCGAAACGGCTACGCCAAACTCGCCGAACGCTTCGACGAAAATTTGAGTTGGGGCGAAGGAACCGAAATCAACGACGGTGCCCGCCCAGTCCAGAACAACGGCTTGCAGATGAGTGGGTTGTTTGTAGTGCATGACGAATCTCCATTTTTGGGTATGGGTAGGCCGTCCCTCTCGTCACCAGGAGGTAAGCCTATTGAGTGTTGAAACGCGTTACGGAATCAGGTTGTCGGTATTGGGCTGGAGTCGAACAACTCCGCGATCATTGGCCGGTTCCTTCGAATACCCAGGCAGCACAGGTGGTAATCGATCGAAAACGGATGATTGACGAAGGTGATCGGCTTGGTGCCCGGCGTTTCGGCGTACTCGACGGCCGAAACGAAACCGATGCCGATGCCCTTGGCGATGGCATGGACAATGGCTTCACGACTGTTCAACTGCATGACGCAGTTCAGGGCGACGTCCAGGCGCTTGCAGCTCTCTTCCACCAGTTGGCGTGTGCGAGAGCTTTTTTCACGAAGGACCCACTTCTCGCTGCTGATCTGCTCGACATGCACCTCTTTCTGGCTGGCCCAGGGATGGTCGTCGCGGACGACGGCAATAATCGGATAGCGTCGATAAAGCTGAGTATCAAAGCGCTGGTCGAATTCGGAGAGCGCAAGAATCGCCACATCGATGTCGAAGTTGAAGAGACGATCCAGTGTTTCTTTTTCAGGAGAGAACGACGTTTCCAGCTCGATGTCCGGATGCCGCTGCATCAATTCGTAAGTCAGGTTCATCGCAATGGGAGGAGAGACCGCCCCCAAGCGCAGCATGCCTGTCTTGCGTTGCTTGAAACTTTGCAGAAGTTGCACGGCTTCATCCTCTTGGCCGAATAGCCCCTGGGTGATCGCATAGAGCTTGTGTCCCGCCGAACTCATTTCGATAAAACGGCCTCGACGATGAAAGAGTTCCACGGAGAACTTCTTCTCCAGCGCATTGACCTGTTCACTGACAGTCGGCTGACCAACGCTCAGGTACTCGGCGGCGAGGGTGAAACTGCCGGTCTTCGCCACCGCATGAAAGGAACGTAACCACTTGTGGTACTGGTACATAGAAGATCCTGTTCCTGAGTCGTTGCCTGTCTACAAGCATCCATGCTGCGCAATCAGCGTCTGATGAACAACGCGACCGCCGCACTGCACAGGCATGCAGCGGTGACCACGATGAAGATCAATGAAGTGTTGCCGGTACTGTCGAGCATACTGCCGATCAACGGTTCCGCCAGGCCGGCGAACAGATAGGACGAGAAGTTCATCACGCCGGTTGCCGTGCCAGCTCGCTTTGCGCCGACCAGGTCTGGGCAGAGCGCCCAGAAACTCGACGCCGGGCCGTAAACGAAGAAACCACAGAGGAACAGCGCCACCAGGCCAATTGCGCTATGAGGCGGGAGGCTCCACATCCACAGGCTGGTCGCTGCACCGAGGAACATGTAGAGCATGATCGCCAGGTAGCGTTTGGAGCCGAACAGCTTGTCCGAAACCCAGCCATTACTGAGGGCGCCGATGGCCATGCCCACCGGCAGGGCAACCGTAATCCACTTCGGATCGATCATGCTGTCGCCGCTTTTCCAGTTGGCACCCAGAAAGTGCACCGGCACCCAGACGATCAAGCCATAGCGAGCAGCGTTCTGGAATCCCAGGGATACCGCGGCGATGATCAAACGAAAGTTCTTTAGAACGGCTTTGTAGCGTTGCGCGGACGATTCGACTTCACCGTGTGCCACTTCGTGGTTTTTGTCATCGGCATTGGCTACGCCGGTATCGGCGAGCGGTTCGAAACCCATGTCCTGCGGACGTTCACGGGCCACCAGGTAGAAGATGATGCCGCCAGCCAGCATCAGCAGCACGGGCAACCGAAAGATCCAGCGCCACTCCAGATGCATCACCTCAAGCACAACGATTGAGGTCACGTAAGAAAGGACAGAGGCGCAACCGGCGGCAAACACGTAAAAGCCATACACCTTGCCGCGCTCGCCGGCACTCCACCAATTGGAGATGAGTCGACTCCCGGGCGCCCAGCCCAAGGCCTGGAAGTAACCGTTGAGACCCCAAGGCAAGATCAGAGCGGTAAAACCACTGGCGAAGCTGGTCACCCAGTTGGCGGCGCAGGACAGTACGGCACCGGCGGTCATGATGCGTCGGCCGCCGAATTTGTCCGCGAGGTTGCCGTTGATGGCCTGGCCAATGGCATAGGCCCAGAGCATGGCCGCCGAAGCCCACCCTAGGTGCTCCTTGGTAAAGCCGAACTCGGCCTGGATACCCGGAATGGCGAAACCGAATGTCTGCCGGCCGGTGTAGAAAAACAGATAGCAGAACATCGCCGCCAGCAGCATGCGCCACTGGGCTACTCGGAACGATGAGGTGCGCACTGCGAGTCCAGGCATGGTTTGGGCACGATTCATGATCTTTTCCTTATTATTGTTCGGTCCCCCCGAATGGTGTCGGAGGGTGCACTCTTTTGTGGGTGCGGCAGGAAATCGTCGCGGCTCGTCACGCCGCTGACAGTGCTTGGTTGGGGTTGGCAGGCGCTAGGCCGCCTGTGAGCCGATGAAGTTTTTGCCTCTGGCGCCCTGCATGGCGAAATTAATCATTTCCTCGGCTTCCGATGGCGTTACACCGTAGTCGGCAAACTCCGTCTTCACTCCCAGGCTATGCAGGAACTCGCGCAATTGGTCTTGAGCGCTCTGCAGGTCGTTGCCGAATATTCGCTGAAGGGTTCGGTCGCGCGCTTCGTCGTGACCCCAGGCGAGGCCCAACACCAGCGGCAGAGTGAAGGAGCAGGCGATACCATGCGGCAGGCCGTAGCGCAGGGTCATTTCGTAAGAAATCGAATGGGCCAGTGCAGTTTTGGTATTGGAGAATGCCAACCCTGCCTTGAGTGCAGCCAATGCCATGCGCGAACGTAGTTCCCTGCTGGACAAGTCATGACGCAGCAGCGGCAGGCATTCCAGGATGTCCTCGATGGCGGAGATGGCGAAGGTGTCCGAGATCGGGTTGGCATTGATGTTCCAGATCGACTCCAGCGCATGAGACAGGGCATCCAGGCCCGTTGAAACAGTGACCCCCGCCGGAACCGTCAGCATTAACTGCGGATCGACAATGGCCACTTTCGGCCAGGTGCTGTCCAGGTGCAGAGAGTATTTCTTGTGGCTTGCCGAGTCCCAGATGGTGGCCCAAGGGGTAACTTCACTGCCGGTACCCGCCGTGGTCGGGGCTGCAATCAGTAACTTGCTACGCGCCGGGACGAAGGGTTTACCCGTTGCCAGCAACGCGAGCAATTCATCAAAACGACCCGACTCAGTGCCCACGATCAACGCCTTGGCGGTGTCGATGGCGCTGCCTCCGCCCACAGCGATGACTGCGTGGCATTCGCCGGCCTCCTGCCAAAAGCGCTCATACGTATCGCGCAGTTGAGCCACGTCCGGATTGGGCTGGACGTCCTCGATGACGTACACCAATCGGTCGCCCAGCAGGTCCTCAATACGATCGACCAATCCCAGCCCGCGAGCTTCGGGAAAAGTGACAAGGGCGACCTTTTGGTTTTCGGTGATAGAGGCAAGCTCGAGAAGGCTGCCCCAGCCGAAACGTGTATCAACTGGATTGTGGAATCGGGCAGTCATGGCGGGTCCTTTGTTTTTGTTGTTGGAGGTGGCCCCATACTCCGGGGACGCCGACGCCAGCTCAAATCGATAATTCGCAGGCTTCTATCGGCTGAACCGATACCGAGGTCAGAGTGAAGGCTTGCTCGTAACCGGCTCGGCATCGCCCATTTGGACTAGGCAGCCCTGACGTTTCTGTCGTGTGCCGCTGGCACCAAACTCGAAGGCCAGAGGGGTGTCGCTTCATGCGTGCCCCGCCTAACGAGCAGAAGGCGCCGCGATGGAGTTTGCATTCAGCGACGAACAGGAAATGATCCGCGCATCGGCCGAGGGCTTTCTCGCCGATGTCTCGGATTCTGCCGCCGTGCGAGCGGCGATGGTCAGCGAGCGAGGTTTTGACGAGGCGCTCTGGCAGCGTCTGTGCCGCGAAATGTACTGGCCGGCGATTCATATTCCCGAAGCGTACGGCGGCCTGGGACTGGGCTTTGTCGAACTGTCGATTTTGCTGGAACAGATGGGCCGGCGCTTGCTGTGTTCGCCGTTCTTCGCCACCGCCTGCATGGCCACACCCGCGCTGTTGCTGGCCGCCAATGAACAACAAAAACAACGCTGGTTGCCCTTGATCGCCGACGGCAGCCTCACCGCTACGCTGGCCTTCAGCAGCGCCAACGGCTGGGCGGCCAAGGATGTTCAGGCCACGGTGGTGACTGAGGGCGAGGGTTTTGTGCTGGATGGAACCCTCAATCATGTGCTCGACGGGCACAGCGCTGAGCTCTTGATCATCGCCGCACGGGTTCCCGGATCGACTGGCGAGGCGGGCATCAGCCTGTTCGCCGTGGACGTGGACCGGGCGGGGATCGAGCGTCAAATGTTGCCGACCATGGACCAGACCCGGCGTCAGGCTCGGGTTCAGCTCAAGGGGCTGTACCTCAGCGCTGACTGCCTGCTCGGTGAGTTCGGCTCGGGCTGGCCACACCTGGAGCGGGTGCTGCAACTGGCTTGCATCGGCCTGGCTGCCGAACAGACCGGTGGCGCGCAGCAGGTGCTCGACCTGAGCGTTGCCTATATGCAGGAGCGCCAGCAGTTCGGTCGGCCCATCGCCAGTTTTCAGGCGCTCAAACACCGCGCCGCCGACATGATGCTGCAGGTCGAATGCGCACGTTCGGCCAGTTATTACGCGGCCTGCGTGGCCCAGGAAGTCCTCGATCCTGAAGGCGACCCGCAGGTGGCCGCCGAGCTGCCGCTGGCGGCGGCGCTGGCCAAGGCGCAGTGCTCTGAAACCTATTTCCACTGCGCGTCCGAGTCGATCCAGTTGCATGGCGGCGTTGGTTTCACCTGGGAATACGATCCGCACCTCTACTTCAAACGCGCTCGCGCCAGTGAAAGCTTTCTCGGCGCACCTGCCTGGCATCGAGAGCGCATTGCCGTGGCGATTCTTGGGGAGCAGCCATGAAAATCAGTTTCAGTGAGCAGGACGAGCGCTTCCGTCAGGAAGTGGCCGACTGGTTGAGCGCTAACCTGTGCGGTGAATTCGAGCCCCTGCGTTTTCGCGGCGGCCCGGGTGACGAACATATGTTTCCCGAGGAACGCAAAGCCTGGGAACGCAAACTCGCCGAGGGCGGCTGGACGTGTGTGGGCTGGGCGCCGGAGCACGGTGGGCGTGGACTGTCGATCAGCCAGCAAGTGATTTTCCACGAAGAGTACGCCCGCGCTGGCGGCCCGGGACGCATGGGGCATATCGGCGAAGGGCTGGCCGGACCGACCATTGCCGCGTTCGGCACTGCCGAGCAGCAACAGCGCTTTCTGCCGGGCATCGTCAACGGCACGTCCTTCTGGTGCCAGGGCTATTCCGAACCGGGGGCCGGGTCCGACCTGGCCAACGTCAAGACCCGCGCGGTGCTTGATGAAGCCCGCGGCACTTGGGTGATCAACGGACAAAAAGTCTGGACCTCCCTGGCCCATGAGTCGGACTGGTGTTTTGTGATCGCCCGCACTGAACCGGGCAGCGTTGGCCATCGCGGCTTGTCCTTCTTGCTGGTGCCCATGGCCCAGACGGAGATTAGCGTGCGGCCTATCGAGCAGCTCACAGGCACCTGCGAGTTCAACGAAGTGTTCTTCGATGATGCCTGCACCGACGCCGCCAATATCATCGGCGCGCCGGGTGAGGGCTGGAAGATCGCCATGGCGTTGCTCGGTTTCGAGCGCGGGGTATCGACCCTCGGCCAGCAGATGCAATTTCACAATGAACTGAATGAAATCATCGCCATCGCCCGGGCCAATGGCGCCGCACGCGACCCGATCCTGCGCCAGCGTCTGGCCGAGGCCTGGAGCGGGCTGCGGATCATGCGCTACAACTCGTTGCGCATGCTGTCCGGGGCGCAGGACGGTTCGCTGCGCAAAGAAGCGACCATCTACAAACTGTTCTGGTCCACCTGGCACGCCAGCCTCGGCAAGCTGGCGATGGACGTCCTCGGCGCCGAGGCGGAACTGCTGGAAGCCGCGCCCTATCAACTCACCCGTTTGCAATCGCTGTACCTGTTCAGTCGCGCCGACACCCTCTACGGCGGCAGCAACGAGATCCAGCGCAACATCATCGCCGAGCGCGCCCTGGGAATGCCCAAAGAGCCGCGCCTGCGCACCTGACCAAGGAGTTTTCCATGTCTGTTCCTCACTATGTTGCGGGTCACGGTTTGCTGCGTGACAAGTCAGTGCTGATCACGGCCGCGGCCGGGGCCGGTATCGGTTTTTCCGCCGCGGTGCGTGCCGCCGAGGAGGGTTGCCGCGCCTTGATGATCAGCGATATCCATGAAGGCCGGCTGGCAGAAGCGGTGTCGAAAATCCGCGACACGACCGGTCTGCAACAGGTCTTCGGTCAGGTCTGCAATGTCGCTGACGAAGCTCAGGTTCAACAGCTGATTGCCTGCGCCGAGCGCGATCTGCAGGGTGTCGATGTGCTGATCAACAACGCCGGTCTTGGTGGTTCCCGGCTGCTGGTGGACATGACGGATGAGGAGTGGAACCGAGTCCTCGATGTGACGCTCACCGGCACTATGCGCATGACCCGTGCGATGTTGCCGAAGATGATCGAGCGGCGTGCCGGGGTCATCGTCAACAACGCTTCGGTGCTGGGCTGGCGGGCGCAGAAAGAGCAGTCGCACTACGCCGCGGCCAAGGCCGGGGTCATGGCGTTGACCCGTTGCGCCGCGGTCGAGGCCGCCGACTATGGAATCCGCATCAACGCGGTGAGCCCGAGCATTGCGTTGCACGATTTCCTGCGTAAGTCCGCCCCTCAGGCAGTGCTTGATCAACTCGCCGCCAATGAGGCGTTTGGTCGTGCCGCCGAGGTCTGGGAAGTGGCCAACGTGATGATGTTTCTGGCCAGCGACTACAGTTCCTACATGACCGGCGAAGTGTTGTCGGTTTCCAGTCAGAGGGCATGAACATGTCACGTATTTTCGACTCGCCCCTCGCCTTGCACGATGCCGTGGGAGAGGTGCTGGGCGTCAGCGACTGGCTGGTTCTCGCGCAGGACCGCATCGACCGGTTCGCCGAGGCGACCGGTGATCACCAGTGGATTCACGTCGATCCGCTCAAGGCAGCCAGCGGTCCCTTCGGCGCCTGCATCGCCCATGGTTATCTAAGCTTGGCGTTGGTCAATCTGTTTTTACCGCAGATCGTCGAGGTGCGCGGCATCGCCATGGGTGTCAATTATGGCTGCGAGCGGGTGCGCTTTCCCACGGTGGTGCGTGTTGGCTCGCGGGTGCGCGGCAGTGCGCAATTGATGGCGGTCGAGGAGGTCAAGGGCGGCGTTCAGGCGACCATTCGCGTCAGCGTCGACATCGACGGCGAGGAGCGTCCCGGCTGTGTGGTCGACACCATCAGCCGTTACTACCCCGCGTGAACCCTTTAACAGAACATTCGAGGAATCCAGCATGAAAGAAGCCGTCATCGTTTCGACCGCCCGTACCCCGATCGGCAAAGCCTTTCGCGGTGCATTCAATGACACTGACGCGCCGCAGCTCGGCGGCCATGTGGTGCGCGAAGCCGTGCGTCGCGCCGGCATCGAGCCGGGCGAAGTGGACGATGTGATCATCGGCGCAGCAGCGCAGCAGGGCACGCAGTCTTATAACCTCGGGCGCCTCTGCGCGATTGCCGGCGGCTTGCCGACCTCGGTCGCCGGGATGGCCGTCGAACGCCAGTGTTCATCGGGGCTGATGAGCATTGCCATGGCTGCCAAAGGCATCATGTGCGACGAAATCGACATTGCCGTGGCCGGTGGCCTGGAGTCGATTTCGTTGGTGCAGAACAAGCACAAGAACCTGTACCGCAATCAGTCAGCCTCGGTGATTGAGCTGGATCCGCACGCTTATATCCCAATGATCGAAACCGGCGAGATCGTCTCCACACGCTACGGGATTTCCCGCGAGGAACAGGACGAATACAGCTACCAGAGCCAGGTGCGAACCGCGTTGGCCCAGAGTAATGGATTGTTCGACCGTGAACTCGCGCCGCTGACCAGCCGCAAGGCGATCTTCGACAAGGCCAGTGGCGAAACCCGCTACGAAACCGTCACCTTGCTGCGCGACGAGTGCAACCGCATCGACACCACCCGCGAAAGCCTGAGTGCGCTGGAACCGGTGTGGCCGGGCGGTCAGTGGAGTGAAAAGGGCCGCTTCATCACGGCCGGCAACGCCTCGCAACTGTCCGACGGTGCTTCGGCCTCGGTGTTGATGAGTGCCAAATTGGCCGAGAAGCGTGGCCTGGAGCCGCTGGGGATTTATCGCGGGATGGCGGTCGCCGGCTGCAACTCCGACGAGATGGGCATCGGCCCGGTCTACGCCATCCCGAAACTGCTCAAGCGCCATGGCCTGACCGTGGACCACATTGGCCTCTGGGAGTTGAACGAGGCGTTCGCCTGTCAGGTGCTGTATTGCCGCGACACCCTGGGCATTCCCGCTGAACACATGAACGTCAACGGTGGTGCGATTTCGGTGGGGCATCCTTTCGGTATGTCCGGTGCGCGGATGGTCGGTCACGCGTTGGTCGAGGGGCAGCGCCGTGGATTGCGTTACGTGGTGGTGAGTATGTGCATCGGCGGCGGCATGGGTGCTGCCGCACTGTTCGAGGTGGTCTGAATGGTCAGTGCACAACAGATTCAAGCGACGATGGCGCGTTATGTGGAATTGGTGGACGCCGGTGACATCGACGGGATCGTCGCGCTGTATGGTCAGGACGCGGTAGTCGAAGACCCCGTCGGCCAACCGCCGATTCGGGGCCTTGTCTCCGTCGAACGTTTCTACCGCGAAGGGCTGGGCGCGAGCAAAGTCTCGGCGACCCTGACCGGCCCGGTTCGGGCGACGTTGAACGGTTGTGGGGCGATGCCATTTCGGGTTGACATGGAGTGGGCCGGGCAACCGTGCTCGCTTCATGTGATCGATGTGATGGAATTCGATGCGGACGGCAAGATCCGCTCGATGAAAGCCTATTGGAGCGACGTCAACATGGGCCCGCAGCCCTGAGACGATTCCCTGTAGGAGCTGGCGCAGCCTGCGATCTTTTGATCTTGATCTGGTCGGCGACGCAGATATCGCCAAGATCGCAGCCTGCGGCAGCTCCTACATTGACCGGTTACACCCTGAGGGCGTGGGAATATTCCGCATTCTGCGTCTGCCCGGTTTCGTAGTAGGCCTTGAGGTTCTCGGCAATCTCACGCACGACGTTGTTGAACGCCTTCGTCAGCAACCATTCCACCAGCCGGCCACCGCGCAGGCTGTAGTTCATTTGCGTGGTAATGCGCGTCACCTCACCCTCGGCCTGCAAGGCATAACTGAAGCTGGCTTCGCGGAACGGGAAGGGCGCGCCGCCGCTGGCCTTGTGCAAAATCAGCACAAAACCGACACCGTCCTGCCATTGCACCACGCTTTCATCCAGCCACTGACCACCCTTGCGAAATACCCGGCGACTGGCGCCAACCCCTTCGCGTGCACCGGGATGAAACTGGCAACCGGTCAACCCCGGCACGTAATGCGGGGCGAGGCTCAGGTCGCGCAGTTTGGCCCACGCGGCTTGTGGAGTGAGGTCGAGCAAGACGCTGTGGCGGGCAATCGCGGGCATGTTGGAATTCCTCTTGTTCAATGGGATTGCGCCGCGTCGAGAAACGCCGGGCGTTCGCCACCACCGTGCACGGTGATGTCCGCGCCGCTGACATAACGTGCCAGCGTTGATGCCAGGTACAGACAGGTATCGCCGATGTCTTCCGGAGCCGCCAGGCGTTGCAGCGGGATGGTGGCCGCCACCCGGGCAATGCCCGCCCGATCGCCATAATGCATGGCCGCCTGCTCGGTGAGAATCAACCCGGCCGTCACAGCGTTGACCCGCACCTTGGGCGCCCATTCCACCGCCAGCGAACCGGTCAGGTTCAGCAACCCGGCCTTGGCCGCGCCATAGGCAGCAGTGCCGGGCGAAGGGCGGGTCGCACTGACGCTGCAAATATTGATGATTGCGCCACCGTCGGCTTGCGCCTGCATCACCTTGTTGGCCTGCTGACAGAGATTCAGCGGCGCCAACAGGTTGAGGCGGATGATCGCTTCGCTAAAGCGCGGCGAGGCACTGGCCGCGTCGGCATTCGGTGAACCGCCGGCATTGTTGACCAATACATCGAGGCGACCGAAACGCTCGACGATACTGTCGATCAACCGCCCGGACTGCTCGACATCCCGCAGGTCGCAGGGCAGAAACAGCGCCTCGCGCCCAGCGCTGGCAGGCAGGGTGTCCGGTGCTTCGCGACCGCAGATCACCACGTCGGCACCACAGTCGAGAAAACGCTGACTGATGCCGCGACCGACGCCTTTGCCACCGCCGGTGACCAGTACCACTTTGCCGCGAAAGTCCATCGGATCAAGCATGGGATGCCTCGTTCTGTCGCTCGGGAATGCTGCGATGCTAGGTCCACAGCCTGAGCCGGCCAACGTCCGAAAAGACTAGGGCGGCGTAGTCCTGTCGGACGATGTTGTTTGCCCGGGCGCTCGGAATAATCCGGCGACAACAACAGGCCGGGAGGACACCTTATGAGCGCATCAGCGCAAGGGCACTTCGTTACGCTGCCACAGGGTTTGCAGCTGCACTACTTGGATATCGGCGGGCGTGACATCGGCAGCGGCGAGCCGGTGATTTTCATTCACGGCAGCGGGCCGGGTGCCAGCGGTCACAGCAACTTCAAGCAGAACTACCCGGTGTTTGCCGCGGCAGGCTACCGGATCATCGTCCCCGACCTGCCGGGTTATGGCGCTTCAGATAAGCCAGACACCCTCTACACCCTGGACTTCTTTGTCGCCGCCTTGAGCGATTTGCTCGATGCCCTGGATATCCAGCGATGCGTGCTGGTCGGCAATTCCCTGGGCGGTGCGATCGCGATCAAACTGGCCCTCGACCAGCCGCAGCGGGTCAGCCGGCTGGTGCTGATGGCGCCCGGCGGCCTGATGGAAAAAGAACAGTATTACTTGCAGATGGAAGGCATCCAGAAAATGGGGGCGGCCTTCGCCAAGGGTGAACTGCACGATGCGGGCGGAATGCGTCGGCTGCTGGCGCTGCAACTGTTCGATGAGTCGTTGATCAGCGACGAGACGGTCAATGAGCGGGTCGCAGTGGTGCGCCAGCAACCGGTCTGCGTGTTGTCGACCATGCAAGTACCGAACATGACCTCGCGCCTCGGCGAGTTGCAGTGTCCGATCCTCGGTTTCTGGGGCATGAACGACAAATTCTGCCCAGTGTCTGGCGCGCAAACGATGATGCAGCACTGCCAGAACATTCGCTTTGTCCTGCTCAGCGAATGCGGGCATTGGGTGATGGTCGAGCACCGTGAACTGTTCAACCGCGAGTGCCTGGCGTTCTTTGAGGAGGCTCGCTCATGAGTGAACAACTGCGCCATCAATACGGTGAAGAGCTGTATCAGGCGTTGCTGAGCGGCACCACCCTGGCGCCGCTGACCGAGCGCTGGCCATCGATCAGTATCGAAGACGCCTACCATATTTCCCTCTACAGCATCGAACGCCGGGTGGCCGCCGGTGACCGGATTGTCGGCAAGAAAATCGGGGTGACGTCGGCGGCGGTCCAGCAAATGCTCAATGTGCATCAACCGGATTTCGGCTTCATCACCCGGCAGATGTCGTTCGCCAATGACGCGCAAATCTCCCTCGTCGCGAACAAGCTGATCCAGCCCCGAGCCGAGGGCGAGATTGCCTTCAAGCTCAAGCACGATCTGATCGGCCCCGGTGTTACCGAAGCCGACGTGCTGGAAGCGACCGAATACGTGATGCCGTGCTTCGAAATTGTCGACTCACGGATTCATGACTGGCGGATCCGCATACAAGACACCGTCGCCGACAACGCCTCTTGCGGTGTGTTCGTGTTGGGCGATGTTCAGGTCGATCCACGGACGCTGGATTTGCCCAACTTGCGCATGCGTGTGTTCAAGAATGGCGAGCCTCTCAGCGAAGGTTTGGGCTCGGCGGTGCAGGGTAATCCGCTGACGGCCGTGGCCTGGCTGGCCAACACCCTGGGCGCCTTCGGTATTCCGTTCAAGGCCGGGGAAATCATTCTCTCAGGCTCTTTGGTGCCGCTGGAGCCTGCGCGTGCGGGCGACCTTTTTTCTCTGACCATCGATGGCCTGGGCAGTGCCCAGGTGTCCTTCTGCGCCTGACCTGTGGGGTTTAACCGGATGAGCAAGAAACTCAGAGCGGCCATTATCGGCCCGGGCAATATCGGCACTGACCTGCTGATGAAAATGTACCGATCGGAATGGATCGAGCCGGTGTGGATGGTCGGCGTCGATCCCGAGTCCGAGGGCTTGAAACGCGCCCGCGAACTGGGGGTGAAAACCACAGCCGAAGGCGTCGACGGATTGCTGCCCCATGTACTCGACGATGATATTCGCATCGCCTTCGATGCCACCTCGGCCTACGTACACGCGGAAAACAGCCGCAAGCTCAACGAACTGGGGGTGATCATGATTGATCTCACGCCCGCGGCCATCGGCCCGTTCTGCGTGCCACCGGTCAATCTCAAGGAACACGCGGCAACGTTGGCAATGAACGTCAACATGGTGACGTGCGGTGGCCAGGCGACCATTCCGATGGTCGCGGCAGTGTCGCGGGTCCAGTCGGTGAGTTACGGCGAGATCGTCGCCACCGTGTCCTCCGGTTCGGTCGGCCCGGGCACTCGCCAGAACATCGACGAATTTACCCGCACCACGGCCGGTGCGGTCGAGAAGATCGGCGGCGCCCGATGTGGCAAGGCAATCATCGTCATTAACCCGGCCGAGCCACCGCTGATGATGCGCGACACCATCCACTGCCTGACGGATGACGAACCGAATCAGGACGCCATTCGCACCTCGGTGTTGCAGATGGTCAAGGAAGTGCAGCGTTATGTTCCCGGCTACAAGCTGATCAATGGCCCGGTGTTCGATGGGCACAAGGTGTCGATTTTCATCGAAGTCGAAGGCCTCGGCGACTTCCTGCCAAAGTCCGCCGGCAACCTGGACATCATGACTGCTGCGGGGCTGCGTACCGCCGAGATGTTCGCCGAAGAAGCCCACAAGGGCACCCTGCAACTGCCCGTCCGTTGAGTGGAGAATTGCCATGAATTTGCAAGGTAAGAGCGTCCGTCTGCACGACATGAGCCTGCGCGACGGCATGCATGCCAAACAGCATCAAATCAGCCTGGAACAGATGATCTCGGTAGCGACCGGTCTCGATGCGGCCGGCGTGCCGTTGATCGAAATCACCCACGGCGATGGCCTGGGCGGTGCATCGCTGAACTACGGTTTTCCCGCCCACAGCGACGAGGAATACTTCGCGGCGGTGATCCCGCGTATGAAACAGGCCAAGGTCTCGGCGCTGTTGTTGCCGGGTATCGGCACCCTCGATCATTTGAGAATGGCCCATGAACACGGGGTGTCGACCATTCGTGTGGCCACCCACTGCACCGAGGCGGACGTTTCCGGCCAGCACATCGGCATGTCAGCGAAGATGGGCCTGGATACTGTCGGCTTTCTGATGATGGCGCACATGGTCAGCGCGGAAAAACTGCTGGAGCAGGCGCGGTTGATGGAGAGTTATGGGGCCAACTGCATTTACTGCACTGACTCGGCGGGCTACATGCTGCCTGATGAAGTCACTGAGAAAATCGCTGCATTGCGAGCTGGGCTGAGTGCCGGGACCGAAGTCGGTTTTCACGGTCACCACAACATGGGCATGGCGATTGCCAATTCCCTTGCCGCGATCGAGGCGGGCGCCGCACGTATCGACGGTTCGGTGGCGGGGCTGGGCGCAGGGGCGGGCAATACGCCGCTCGAAGTGTTTGTCGCGGTGCTTGAGCGGATGGGCGTCAACAGTGGCATCGACCTGTACCGGATCATGGACGTTGCCGAAGACCTGGTAGTGCCGATGATGGACCAGCCGATCCGCCTCGACCGCGATGCGCTGACCCTGGGTTACGCCGGGGTCTACAGTTCGTTCCTGTTGTTCGCCAAACGTGCCGAGCAAAAGTACGGCATTGCCGCACGTGAGCTGCTGGTGGAATTGGGTCGACGCGGCACCGTCGGCGGTCAGGAAGACATGATCGAAGACCTGGCGCTAACCCTGTCACGTTCGCGGGGTGTCTTGCCAACCTGATCTGGCGACAGCACAAAAAAACCACCGGCCTTGCTTGCAGGCCCGGTGGTTTTTTTATGGGAGCAGATTACGCACCAGCGGGGGATAGCAATTGATGGCACTGGCCGAGCAACTGAAGAACGCGGTGGTCGGTCGGTAGGCTTCATTCTTGAACAGCTGACACAGACTGGCGGTGCTGCCAGCGCAGACGATGATGAACAGGGCACAGGTGGCTTTTCGCATAGCGAGCCTCGACACGGATTTTATTGTTGTAGAGGCAAGGTATTGCGGCTGGCGGAACGTGGCTTCGTCCGAATGGACTACACAGGCCCCTTGTGGGAGCGAGCCTGCTCGCGATGGCGGTGTGTCAGGCGACATCAATGTTGAATGTGCCGGCCTCATCGCGAGCAGGCTCGCTCCCACAGGTTTTGAGTGTTGTCTGGGATTGGGGGCAGCCGCGCCGGGCGAGGGCGCCCATGGCCATGAACAGTGCAGCAATGGCCCGCGCTTCATTGAGTTCGCCGCGGGCCACCAGGTCGGGGATCTGCGCCAGCGGCACGCGCAGGCATTCCAGCGGTTCGGGCTCGTCGCCGACCAGTTGGCAGGGACTCAACTGTTCCGCCAGCACCACCCGGTAGCGATGGCACAGGTGACCCGGTGCCAGGGTCAGTTCGCCCAGTTCGCTGAGGCGTGCAGCGCGCATCCCGACCTCTTCGCAGAGTTCGCGTTGCGCCGCTTGCAGATAGTCTTCATCAGGCTCCGCGCCGCCCTTGGGCAGGCCGAGCACGATTTTTTCGACACCGACCGCATATTCACGCACCAGCAACACATGCAGCGGATCAGGCATCGCCACCAGCATCACCGAGCGATAACCGGTGCCGCGCAGACGCTCGTAAACCCGCTGTTGGCCGTTGCTGAATTGCAGGTGCAAAGCTTCGATCTGAAAATAGCCGCTTTCAGCCAGCAATTCAGTCTTGAGGATGGTTGGACAGTTGCGCATGGTCAGGCCCCTGGTTGGGATAAAGCCACTGTGCGCCGTGCCGGGATGGCCGCCATCGTCCGAGCGGACGAGGGCGGAGGTTGAACGCTAACCGAGGGTCGCCACGCTGCGCAGGATGAGCCGCACGAGCATGGTCTGGCGGGTCACGCCGGTCTTGGAGAAGGTCGATCGCAGGTGCGCCCGCGAGGTGTTGCGGCTGATACCCAGCTCCTCGGAGGCTTCGTCGAGGGTTAAGCCGTTGGCCAACAACATGGCCAGTTGAGTTTCGGCCGGGGTGAAGTCGAACAGTGCGCGGACGATCTCCTGTGGCGCGGTGGATTGTTGCTCCGGGTCGCTGATGAAAATCACCACGGTGGGGCACTGTTTGCCTTCGCTCCAGTCCGACAACGGCACCGAGCGCACGATGATCCCCAGGTCCGCCCGCCCGGACGGCCGTTGCACGCGCAGGGCTTCGACCACCGACGGGTTGCTGCTTTTTTGCGAGAGCAGCGATTGCTTCACCAGGCGCCGGAACTCTTGAGTGTCTCGCGCGGTGCCGACTTGCAGGCCGTCGTTGACCAGTTTGATGCCGTCCTTTTCCTGGATCAGCCGATCGGCGACCTGGTTGGTTTGCAGCACTTTGCCAGCCTCGTCGAGGATGATCGTACCGACCGCCAACTGATTCACCGCGCCGGCATAGAGGTTGCGCTCGGCTTCGATGCGATTGAGCTGCATGTGGATCTTGATCGAGCGTTCCAGGTGCGGAATGAAGTGCGTCAACAAGGCTTTCTCTTCGTTGCCGAAGGGCTTGTCATCGCGTCCGCGACTGATGCGGATACGGCACTGGGCGCCGTCGCAGGTGTTGATGTCGGCGCCGAGAATGTGGAACACATCCACCGGTTCGAGGAAATTCTTGTAGAACTCCGAGTGCTGCCAATCGTCGTTGGACACGAACTCGGCGAGGGTCACCACTTGGCGGTTGGGCAGGTCGACGAACGGGTCGAGGGTGAAAAAGTGTTTGTTATACGACGCGGTCGCCTCGGTCGACGTGCCAGTGGTGTTGACCATCAAGCCATCCACATGCGCGCTGGGCGGACGCAGGATGAAGGTCACGTACTTGCTTTCCAGGTACACGTTGAGCTGGTTGAGAAAGGTCGCCCAGGGAATGGTTTCCAGCGGTCCCTGATAGAGGTTGCCGATCAAATCACTGAACGTATCGAGGCTGAGGCTCTGCTGCATAGGGAAAACCGTTTTTATTATTAGCGTTGGCGGTGGCCGAGAATAAGCGCCGATATCGACTCCATGCAACGCTCGGGCTCAAGGCCTGACGGGCGGCTGCCGGTCAGGCGCAGGAAGCGCAAAAGGCCGCGGTGTTCAGGCCTGTTCGGTGGCGCGCACGACGAACCGTTTTTGCTCCAGCACGTCGGCCGAGAGCGCCGCGACGTCGGTGTAGAACTGCTCGTACCAGCGGCGCAGCTGATAGACCGGGCCATCACCGTCACACAGCAACGGGTTGTCGACGCGGGTCTTGCTGTGCCAGATCGTCACGTCTTCGTAGAAGGCTTCCTGTGCTTGCTGCACATAGGCCTTGGCCATCGCCTGATTCTGTTCTTCGCTAAGCCCCGGGATCTTTTTCACCAGTACGCCATAGCGCAGGGTGAAGCTGTCGAGGTCGATCGGCACATGGCAGTTGAGCAGGATCGAATGGATCGGCTGGCCATTCATCGCGCCGGTCATTTCGGTGATCTGGTAGGCCGGGCCGAAGTAGGTGGCCACGGTGCTCAACGCGCCGTCGCCGGACAAGCGCTCACTGCGGGCGCTCATGATCTGGGTGGCCAGATGGCCTTCGAAGACGTTGCTGAACGCCTCGACGGGTGCGCCATGCACCGTGCCGAAGTGCGCCATGTCGGCGATGTTGTCGATCAATTCGCGGCAATTGGTGCCGATCTGCAGTTCGGCGACTTCCCACGCGGCCCACTCGTCACTGAAGCAAGCGTCAATGCGCGGGATGCGTTGTTCAGGGAGCGGCGGGTTGCCTTCCGGGTCATTCCAGACGAACAGCAACTGGTTTTCCTCCATGAGTGGCCAGCTCTTGAGCCGTGCCCGTGGCGGAATGCGTTTGGCGTAAGGAATGTCATCGCAGACACCATCGGCACCCCAGCGCCAGGCGTGGAACGGGCAGCGAATCGAGTTGCCTTCAACGCAACCGGTACTGAGGTCGGCGCCCATGTGCGGGCAATAGCCATCCAGAATATGCAGCTCGCCGTCTTCGCCCTGAAAGGCCACCAGCCGGGTGCCGAACACCTCCAGGCGATGGGCCTTGCCGTCGCGGTATTGGGCGGCCAGACCCAGACAATGCCAGCCACGGGCGTAGCGGTCTTCCAGTAGTTTGGCTTCGATGCGGTGCAAGGTACTCATCTTATTATTCTCCCAGGGTTCACGGGCTTGGCGCCTGTCACGGATTCTGCCGCCCCTGTAGAAGCGGGCATCGTCTGAATGGACGATGGCCGGTTTACGCCCGCCCGCTCTACTGACGCCATTGGACCCAGTGCAGGAGTTGGCGATGAGCAATGAACAAGGGCCGGTCGCGGTGATTACCGGGGCCGCCAGTGGTATTGGCCGGGGTTTGGCCGAGCATGCGGCAAGGCTGGGGATGCGCCTGGTGCTGGCCGATCTCGATGGGCCGGGGTTGCAAGCGCTGTGCGATGAACTGCAGACGGGCGGTACGCAGGCGATTGCTTGCGTCACGGATGTTGGCGATCTGGCGCAAGTCGAGCGCTTGCGCGACATCGCCCTCGAGCACTTTGGCGGGGTTGATCTGCTGTTCAACAACGCCGGAGTGATGCAGACCGGCTACAGCTGGGAAATCACTGCGCAGCAATGGCAACGGATGCTCAACGTCAACCTCAGCGGTGTGATCAATGGCATTCGCAGTTTCGTGCCGCTGTTTTTGCGCCAGGGGCGGGCGGCCCATGTGATCAACACGGCGTCCCTCGCGGGCTTGCTCAGCAGCCCGTTGATGGCGCCTTACAACGTGACCAAGCAGGCCGTGGTCGCACTCTCGGAAACCCTGCACTACGAATTGAGCATGCTCGGTGTGCCGGTGTCGGTCTCGGTGGTGTGCCCCGGGCCGGTGGCCAGCGAAATCATGGCGTCGAATCAAGTGGTGGACGCGGCCGGTTCGTCATTCAGTCAATTGCTCGACAGCAGCATCCGCCAAGGCATGACGCCGAGCGAGCTGGCGGAGCAGGTGTTCGCCGCCATCGCCGAAAAACGCTTCTGGGTCTTTCCTCACAAAGGATTCAAACCGGCGCTGGAACGAAGGATGCAAAGCATCCTGGAAGAAACCAATCCGCAGTTTCAAATGACCGATGTAGGGGGAGATGCCCATGCCGCTCGATAAGCAGATCGCCGCAGTGCTCCAGCAGTTTCGCGACCTGCCGGAGCCCGACTTCAGCCAGCTCGATGCCGGGCAATATCGGCAATTTTGCGACAACCTGCTGCCCGCCATCCCCGGCGACCCGATGATCGAAGTGCGTCACTTGCGGGTCGCCGGCGCGGCGGGCGAGCTGGATGCGCGGCTGTATCGGCCACTGGAGCAGGACAACCTGCCGCTGCTGGTGTTCTTCCACGGAGGCGGTTTTGTCATGGGCAACCTCGACACCCATGACAACCTCTGCCGTTCGCTCGCCAGCCTGACGGAGGCGGTGGTGGTGGCGGTCGCCTACCGACTGGCGCCGGAAAATCATTTCCCGGCGGCCCCGCTCGATTGTTATGCGGCCACCTGCTGGCTGGTCGAGCACGCGTCTGAACTGGGCGTCGATGGCAGCCGACTGGGCTTGGCCGGGGACAGCGCCGGGGGCAACCTGGCGCTCGCCGTGAGTCGGCTGGCGGCGCAACGCCAGGGGCCGAAGGTTAGTTACCAGTGCCTGTTTTACCCGGTCACCGATGCACGCTGCGACAGTCAGTCTTATGAGGATTTTGCCGAGGGCTATTTCCTCAGCGCTGGAATGATGTACTGGTTTTGGCAGCAGTACCTGCAGGATGCCGATCAGGGGGATGATCCCTTGGCCTCGCCGTTGCGCGCCGACCGGTTGGTGGACTTGCCGCCGACCACCTTGATCAGCGCCGAGTTTGATCCTTTGCGGGATGAGGGCGAGGCGTTTGCCTTGCGCCTGCGAGACGCCGGCGTGTCGGTGCGCGTGCAGCGCTGCGAGGGCATGATTCACGGATTTATCAGCATGGCGCCGTTTGTCGAGCGGGCTGCGCAAGCCTTGTCCGATGCCGCGGCAGACCTGCGCAGGGCGCTATCTGGAGCGAACACATAACCTGTGGGAGTGAGCCTGTCGCGAAAGCGGAGTTACCCGCGRCRTAGATGTTGAWTGTGCCGGCCYCTTCGCGAGCARGCYCGCTCCMACAAGGGATTTAGGGTATTCACAGGCTGTGTGTTTACCGACGATCAACTGTGGGAGTGAGCCTGCTCGCGAAAGCGGAGTTACCCRYGGCATAGATGTTGARTGTGCCGGCCTCTTCGCGRGCAAGCYCGCTCCCACAGGTTTTGCGCTGTCTCAAGGTTTAACGTCTCGCAACATTTCCTTCGCCTGATCCTGCACCGCACCGGGTGCACTCATGTTGCCGTCGATCACGGTAATCACCGCATGCCCCTGCCACAACTGATACGCATCGGCCTGTTGCTGGGCGGCCGTCGGTGTCGGTGGGGCGACGAGGTTGACGTGCACCACGCCGTCGGCGCCGCGCTGGGAGGTGAAGTTCACTCGATCCCAATTGCCGATCGGGACAAAACTCACGCCTTTGACCTCACTGGCCGCCAGCGCCGGGTAATTGATATTCAACCCGCTGACACCCGGCAAACCGAGCACATTCAATTCGCAGTCGAGGTTGTTTTTTCCGCAAGCCTGTTTGGCTTGAGCTCCCACCAGGCTTGCCTGCTCGATGACCTTCACCGCAAACCGGGCGGTGTCGCCCATGGCTCCGAGGGTTTTGCGATAGCCGGCCTGTTGGTCGCGGATGATCAGGTCCATGTCGATGGCCGTCGACACCGCCACCGCCGGAATACCTTTGAACATCGCGCGGACCGCTGCGTTCAAGGTGCCGGACATTTGCGTCAGCGGGCCGACGTTTTCGCCAAAATTACTGCCCGACACCACCAGGTCTGGTGGATTGCCGTTGAGCAGCACGTCCAGGCCAACATTGACCGCATCCACCGGGGTGCCGATGGCGGAAGTCTTGCCCGGGGGCGGGGTGTAGCCCTCGGGTGGGCCGACGCAAAATTTTCCTGGCACCAACTCGGTCACTGCCAACGCCTGCCCGGGCACGACCACGCTTGCCGCGCTGATGCCACTGCTGTCGTTCAACGGGCCAACCAGCGTGACCTTGTGCCCGGCGGCGGTGAGGGCGCGGTACATCGCATCGATCCCGGGGGCACGGCAGCCATCGTCGTTGGTCAGCAGAATGTTCAAGGCGTTGGCCTGCATCGACAGACCGACGCTGGCCAGGGCGAGAGCGCCAACAAGCAGTTTGTTCATGGGAGAGTCTTCCGTGAAAGGATGGTTTTGAAAAAGCACAACGCCCCGACCGAATAAATCGGTCGGGGCGCGGAGGGGTTAGCGGGTGCCGAGTTTGCGCAGGTTGCCGGGGGTGAATTCGTCGTCAGTAAAAGCAGTGGCATTCAGCTTCGCGGGTTTTTGATCGACCAGCATGCGGTCCACCAGATACGAACCGGCGATCAGGTCGTGGTAGATCCCGAGGCGAGCGTGGTAGCGCTGCATCTCATAGGCGTAGATCGAGGTCTGCATGTTGGTGCGCCACAGTTGCCCACGGCTGTCGTAGTTGTCGGCGAGGGTGGCGGCCCAGGTGTCCTCGTCCAGGTACATCACGCGCTTGGCGTACACGTGGCGCGCGCCTTCCTTGAGGGTGGCTTGCAGTACCCAGACGCGGTGCTTCTCATAGCGCATGTACTGCGGATCAACGTGGCCGGTGGTGGCCAGAATCTGGTCCGAGGTCACGCTCGGGTCGTCGATCTTGTAGTTGTGGTACGGGATGTAGATTTCTTTCTTGCCGACGATGGTCCAGTTGTAGCGATCCGGCGCACCGTTGAACAAGCGGTCCTCGTCGTAGACCCGGAAGCCACCGGCCCCGGTCGGCGAGTCATAACCTACTGTCGGCGCACGACGGACCCGACGTTGTCCCGGGCTGTACTGCCAGGCCTGACGCGGCGACGCGGTGGGGTTGATGAACTCGTGACCGACGACGATCTCGCCTTTCTTGCGCACCGGTTCCAGCGTGGTGATCAGGAAGTTGGTAAGAATCCCGTTGGCGCTGTCCAGGGTTTTGTCCGGGCTGGACCAGATCGAGTAGATCTTGTAATTGACCTCTTCCAGTACCCGTTCCTTGTTGGAATAGACCACCGCTTGTTGGTAGTTGGCCTCTTCGGTATTGGCGCGCCCGGCGAGGGTGTGGTTGAACATCAGCTCACTGCCGTTTTTCGGAATCGGAAACGGTGAAGCGGCCCAGGCGTTTTGCGTGTCGTTATTGTCGTTGGACAGTTCGGCGGTGACCGCGTTTTTTTTCACGGCCTCTTCCAGGCGCTGATCGAAACGGAAGTCCCGATGGCTCGGGTACACCGGAATGTTGAAGGTCGCGGGGTAGCGTTTAAGCAACGCTTTCTGGCCATCGGTGAGGTTGTCGGCGTACTTGTCCATGTTTTTGGCATCGATCACGAACAACGGCTTTTCGGCCGCGTACGGGTCCGGGTACGGCGAACCGGGGCCGGCGTATTTGAGCTGCGGTGGCAGGCCGCGCCATTTACCGGTCCAGGCCGGGATGCTGCCGTCGGCGTTGCCGGCTTTCTCGGCCCCCATCGGGGTCAGGTCCTGACCCAGACGTGCGGCTTCTTCATTGCTGATTTTGGCCTGAACCAGGCCACTGCCGAGCAGGCTGACGGCCAACGCCGTGCCCAACAATGTGTGGGTGAATCTAGACATGCTGTGCTCCTCCATCAGGGGAATCAGAACCGGTACTTGAAGTTGAGCGCGACGTTGTCGCGGTCGGCCAACGGGCTGTTGTTGGCGTTGCCGAGGTAGGCGTTGTAACGGGCTTCGACGGTGAAGTTGCCGAGGTAACGCCACGAACTGCCGATACTGGCGCGGTTGTCGTTTTGGCCAGAGTTGATGGAACCCACCAACGAGCTGTCACCGTGTGCGGCGGCGCTGAAGGTGACTGGCACCGACATGTCCCAACCGCTGAACACGTCGTTGTAGTCAAAGTTCGCTTGCACCGTATAACCCCAGGCATCGCGGTCGTAGACCAGGCTGTCAGTGCCCGGCAGCGAGAAGCCGGGGGCCAGGTTTACCGAGGCGGACTTGTCGTTACTGAGCACGGTGTTGTAGACCAGCTCACCCGTCAGGGTGGTGTTATCGGCAAATGAAGTCGGGCCGACCACGTAAATCATCGACGTCTGCGCCTGCAGGGTTTTGCCGCGCACGGGGCTGGAGAAACCGTTGTCGACCATCACCGGCGAACCGTCGCGATAGCTGACTTCACCGGCCCAACTCACGCTGCCCAGTACGGTGGCGAAACTCGCGCCGAACAGGTCGATGTTGTCGAAATAGCGCACCCGGTAGTGCCCCAGGTCGGTCTGGAAATCCAGCGACGGGGTCTTGTCGTGATACCGCGAGTAGTAGATACCGAACTCGGTGTTGTTCAGCGACGCGGCGGCGTAGGTAAACGCGACACCGTACTGGCCGCTGTCGCTCGGCTTGTCGTCACCCAGGCGTGTCAGGAAACCGCTGGCGTCGTTGAAGCCACCCTCGTCGATGAAGTCGGTGGTGGAGAAGTAGCTACCGACGCCGAACAGCTCGGTCTTCTCCCATTTGTATTGGTAGTAGGCCTGGATATCGAGGCTGTCGGTCAGGCTGAACTGGGTGAACAGTTGGCCGACCGGCAACAGGATCTCCTTGACCTCGACGCCCGGCGTGGTCGCCTTGGTCGCATCCACCGGGCTCTGCGCGGCGGAAATGCCGGGGTAGAACAGGCTTTCACCCCAGCTCACCACCTGATTACCCAGACGTGCGTTGAAGTTGTGGCCACCGATGTCCCAGGTGCCGTACGCGTAGTAATCGAGCATGCGCAATTCATTGCGATGCTGGTCGATGGTGTCCTGGGAAAACCGGTCGGGACGGTTGCAATGACCGCCGGCGAAGCAGTTCGAGGTGCCTGTGTCGTTGTCGTTGCCCTGATCGTAAACGTTGTCGTAGAACCCCGTCCCCCGTAGGAACACGCCGTAGTCCTCACGCCATTTGATGTTGGCCTCGGTGAGAAAACCGCTGCGGTTGTTGATCAGGCTGCCTTTGTCGAACGCGTTGTCGCCATCGTTGCCGTTGGCATTGGCCGTCAGCTTGTGATCGCGAGACTCGGTCCGCCAGGCCAGGCTGTACGTCAGTGTGGTATCCCAGTCGACGCTCAAATCCTCGTTCGGCTGGAAACTCATGGCGCTGGCTTGACTGCCCAGTCCACTGGCCAGCAAGAGCATGGCCAGCTGTACGCGAGGGTGCAGCGATTGTGGGGCGATTATTGTTTTTATCATGTCGTCCTCATGCCCAGGTCAGACCTGCCCGACCTGCATTTCAGGGGGGTGATTGGTGCTGTGGGCGACTATGGAGTCAGCTTTGGGGCGCAACATCGTCCAAGCGGACTAAGCGATTTGCACGGGGCTGGGGCGCCCATCGCCTTAGTCCCATCGGACGATGACCGTTCAGGGCACGCGGCGAACAATCCCGAGACCGACTGCACCGGGCGAAGATCTGGCGGCGGCGGTTTTTGCCTGATGGGCGCTGAGCAAGGGTGATCGCATGAAAGCTGCCGGGATCAAATGGGATGAGTGCTGCGATGTGCTGGTGATTGGCTCCGGAGCGGGGGGAATGACTGCGGCGCTGCGTGCCCACGATCTGGGCCTCAATGCGCTATTGATCGAGAAGAGCGCCGAATACGGCGGCACCTCGGCGGTGTCTGGCGGCGGCATCTGGATACCTGACAACCACCGGATCAAAGCCCTGGGTGGCAGTGATTCGGCGGAAGAAGCGATCGCCTATATCCGTGCGGTGACCCATGGCGAGATCGATGACGGGCGCATCGAAGCCTATGTCGAACACGGCCGCGAGATGGTCGAATACCTTGAACAACAGACCCGCGTGCGCTTCGAGGCGCAACCCGCTTATGCCGATTACTACCCGGAAGTCGAAGGCGGAAAGCCGGGCTACCGCTCCATGGATCCGCAACCGTTTGACGCTGCCGAATTGGGTGAAGAGTTTCTGCGCATGCGTGCGCCATCCCCCGGAACACTGATGATGGGACGCATGGCAATGACCATGAAAGAGGCGCAGGTGCTGTTGTGCCGTCGCCCTGGCTGGTTGCGATTGACGCTGCGGGTGATGTGGCGTTACTGGCGTGACCGCGAGGGGCGGCGGTTGTCACGCCGCGACCGCTTCCTGACCCTTGGCAATGCCTTGATCGGCGCCTTGCGCTGTTCGTTGCAGGACCGCGGCAAGTCACTTTGGCTGAACTGTGCACTGGAAGAACTGCTGCTCGTGGGTGATCGGGTTGGCGGCGCTCGCGTCTGTCGCGACGGGCAGTTACTCAACGTCAAGGCACGCTACGGCGTGATCATCGCGGCCGGTGGTTTCGAGCGTAATCAGGCGATGCGTACGCAGTATCTGCCACAGCCGACCCAGGCCAACTGGAGTGCCACACCGCCGCACAATACCGGTGACGGCATTCGTGCCGGTCAGGCAATCGGTGCTCGCACCGCGCTGATGGACCACAGTTGGTGGGCGCCGACCACCCATGTCCAGGGCGAAGAAAAACAGCGTGCACTGTTCGTCGAGCGGACCTTGCCGGGCTGCGTGCTGGTCAACTCTGCCGGCGAGCGCTTCGTCAACGAAGCCGCGCCCTATACCGATATCGTTTACGCGATGTACGCCAACAATCGCGAAGGCGCGGTGAGTGTGCCGTGCTGGATGGTGTTCGACGCCGAATTCCGCCGCAAGTACCCCTGCGGCGCGTTACTGCCAGGCTACGCGCAGCCCGATTGGCAGCTACCCGAGCATCTGCGCGAGTACTTTTACAAGGCTGCGAGTTTGCAGGCGCTGGCAGACAAAATCGGCGTCGACGGTGCCGGTCTGGTCCGCACGGTGCAACGTTTCAACCGCATGGCCGTGCAGGGTGTCGACGCAGATTTCCATAAAGGTCAATCGCTGTTCGATCGCTACTACGGTGACCCGAATGTGCAGCCCAATCCTTGCCTGGCGCCGTTGCTCAAAGGTCCGTTCTACGCCGTGCGCATTGATGCCGGGGATATCGGAACCAAGGGTGGTTTGCTGACCGATGTTCACGCCCGCGTATTGCATGAGGACGGGCAACCCATCAACGGTTTGTATGCCATCGGCAACAGCGCCGCTTCGATGATGGGGCGCACGTACCCGGGCGCCGGTTCGACCATCGGCCCGGCAATGACCTTCGGTTACGTGGCGGCCAATCACATCAAGTGTCAGAGCGAGACCAGCTCGGCCAAAAGCCTGTTCAGGAGCGTCGAATGAATCAGCCACTTAAACAAGTCGCGGTGGTGACCGGCGCCAGTCGCGGGGTCGGTCAGGGCATCGCCCTGGCCCTTGGCGCAGCGGGCATGACGGTGTTTGTCACCGGACGATCTCCAGAAACGGGAGGATCGAACTTATACGGTCATGCGTTGCGCGGCTCGCTGGAGGACACGGCTGCCGCGATTACTGCGGCGGGTGGGCGGGGGATCGCGGTGGTCTGCGATCATGCCGATGATGCGCAAGTCCAGGCACTGTTCGCTCGGGTTGAAAAGGAATGCGGGCAACTGGATTTGCTGGTGAACAATGCTGCGTTCATTCATGACCAGTTGATCGAGCCGGGACCTTTCTGGGAGAAACCGCTGGACCTGGTGCGGATCCTCGACGTCGGTCTGCGTTCGGCTTATATCGCCAGTTATCACGCCGCGCCGTTGTTGCTGCGCAGCGGTCGAGGGCTGATCTGTTTCACCTCGTCATTCGGTGCCGGGTGTTACATGCATGGCCCCGCGTACGGTGCGCAAAAGGCGGGTTGCGACAAACTGGCGGCTGACATGGCCATCGACTTCGAGGGGCGGGGCGTGGCGGCGTTATCGCTATGGCTCGGCCCGCAACTGACCGAACGCACCCGGATAGCCGGCGAGCAACATGGCGAGCAATACAAGGCCTTTCTGGCGGATGCCGAAACCCCGCAATTCAATGGCCGGGTGATTCACGCTCTGCTCAATGACCCGCAGTTGATGACGTTCTCCGGGCAGACATTAATCACCGCCGAAATCGCCGCCGGTTACGGCATCAGCGAAGCTGGCGGCCGTCAGCCACCTTCCCACCGCGCCATGCTCGGCGACCCGCGCCAGCAGCATCCGGCACGGGTGGTCTGACGATCTCAAATACTGCTTTATCCCTGTAGCAGCTGGCGCAGCCTGCGTTCGGCTGCGCAGCAGTCGTCAATCCAGCTCATGCGGTTAACCTGTCCAACCGTGGTGGCTGATTTTACGACTGCTGCGCAGCCGAACGCAGGCTGCGCCAGCTGCTACAGGTTTGGGGATTTATTCAGTATCCATCTCAGCCCACTCACGCAACACATTCTTGGTCACTTTGCCCGCTGCGTTGAGCGGCATGCTCTCAAGCACCCGCACCCGGCGCGGCACTTTGTAGTTGGCCATCTGCTCGCGGCACCAGGCGAGGAATCGGGCCTGCTCGATTTCTATGCCCGGAGCCGGCAGCAAGAAGGCCATTGCCACTTCACCAAGACGTTCATCGGGGATGCCGATCACCGCGACCTGGGCCACGCCAGGGTAGGTCAATAAACAGTGTTCGATTTCCGCCGGGTACACGTTGAAACCTCCAGTGATGAACATGTCCTTGAGGCGGTCGGTGATGCGCAGGTAACCCTGTTCGTCGAGCACGCCGATGTCCCCGGTGTGCAGCCAGCCGTCGGCATCGAGGACTTCCCGGCTGGCCTGCAGATCATTGAAATAACCCTGCATCAGGTTGTAGCCGCGCACCTGAACCTCGCCGGGAACGTTGGCCGGCTGGCTGCGACCGGTGCTGCCAACGCAGCGGATTTCCACGCCAGGCATGGCCCGGCCGCTGGTGTTGGCGACCAATTCCGGCGAATCACCAGGACGGCAGATCGTCGCAAAACCGCAGACTTCAGTAAGACCATAAGCGGTGACGATGGTGGCAAACCCCAGTTCGTCGCGCATGCGCCGTATCATCTCCACCGGAATCGCCGCGGCCCCCGTCACCGCTACCCGCAATGACGTCAGGTCAAATTCGCTGCGTTGCGGATGTGCGAGCAATGACTGATAGAGGGTCGGCGGGCCGGGCAGCACGGTGATCCGTTCGCGCTCGACGCATTCAAGCACCGCCTGCACATCGAACACCTGTTGCGGCACGATGGTGCAGCCGCGCATCAGCGCCGCCAGCCAACCGGCCTTGTAACCGAAGGAATGGAAGAACGGATTGACGATCAGGTAGCGATCGCCCTCACGCAAACCCACCACCTCGCTCCAGTCGCGTATCACCCGCAGGTTTTGTCTGTGGTTGGTCATCACGCCTTTGGGCTTGCCGGTGGTACCCGAGGTGAACAGCAGGTCGGACAGCGCTTGCGGGCCAAAGCTTTGTTCGCGGGTTCGCAGGGACAATTGCGAAACGTCTGCGCCCAGGTCGAGGAAGTCATCCCAGCTCAGGGTGCCCGACCCACCGCTACGCAAGGTGACGATCTGGCGCAGCGCCGGCAGATCTTCAGACGCCAGCATGCGCGGGTAATCGGCACCCAGAAATTCACCGATGGCAAACAGCATGCAGGCACCGCTTTCGCGAAGGATGTAACCCGCCTCGCTGCCCTTCATGCGGGTGTTGAGTGGCACCAGTGCTGCGCCGACACTTTGTAGCGCACCGGCGGCCACGATCCATTCCCACATATTAGGCGCCCAGATCGCCACCCGATCCCCGGCTTGAACGTCCATTGCCAGCAGCGCGCGGGCGGCTTGGCGGCGCAGTTGGTCGAGTTCTCGGTAGCTGATCGAGCGCCCGTCATCCTCGATGGCCGGGCGGTCGCCGTAGGCCTGGGCAGCGTTGGCGAACAGTTGGGCGATGGTCAGTGCGTTTGCGACAGGCGGCATGGGGCCTCCTCGGCTAGAGGACAAGTGCGAAAAGGGGAGAGGCCGGGCAGGGTGCCCGGCCGGATAGACGTTACGCGGCGGGCGGGGCGAAGCGGCGACCGGCGGAGAAACCACCGTCCACGGCGATCATCTGGCCGCTGACAAAGGACGCCTCGTCCGAGGCCAGGAACAACGCGACGCTGGCCACTTCTTCCGGTTGCCCGGAGCGATTGAGCATGTGCTGCGAGGCGAAGAAGGCGTGGAAGGCTTCCTGCTCGCGGACCATGCTGGTCATCGGCGTTTCGATCAGGCCGGGACACAAGCCGTTGACGCGGATATTGGCGTAGCCGTAATCAATGGCCATCGAGCGGGTCAGCTGGTTGATGCCGCCCTTGGAGACGTTGTAAGCAACGTTGCCGTCGCAGCCTTGCAGGCCGAAGATCGAGCCGACATTGATGATCGAACCGCTGCGTTGCGACACCATCGATTCCAGCGTGTATTTGCTGGTGAGCATGCTGCCCGTCAGGTTGATGTCCATCACCCGTTGCCAGTTGGCGGTGGTGGTCTGGGTCACGCTGCCCTGATCGGCAACGCCGGCCGCGTTGACCAGCACGTCGATGCGCCCGAAGTGGCCGATGACTTCTTGCATGACCTGCTGGACCTGCGCTTCATCGCGCACATCGAGGGTCATGAACAGGCCAGGGAAATCCGCCGGTGCGGTGCCGATGTCCAGCCCGACCACTTGCGCGCCTTCAGCGGCGAAGCGGCGCACACAGGCCAGACCGATCCCTGAAGCGCCGCCGGTAACCACCGCGACCTTGTTCTGCAAACGAGCCATAACTGCACCTCTTTTATTGTTGTGGGCTAATGCTGTGGCCGAGTCTAACCGCAGACCCGGCCAAGGTGATCGTCCGTTGAGACTATGGCTGACGGACGTTCAGTCCGGGAATTTCAACCGTACCCGGGCACCGGTTGGACGGCTCTGGCAGGCCAGCGTCCAGCCTTCGGCCAACTCTTTGGGACTGAGCACATCGTTGCGTGCCAGCTGGATCTCACCTTCCTGGACGACGCACATGCAGGCCCCGCAAAAACCTTCTTCGCAAGAAGAGGGCACGTCCAGGCCTGCCGCTTTGCAACTCTGCAGCAGGGTGTCGCCGGGGCGGCAGGTAATTTCGTGTTGCTGACCATCGAGCTCGACAATCAACGCCTCGCACAGTGATCCGAGGGCCGCGGCCCGAGCCAGGGTTGCTTCAGCAAGTAGTTCGTCGGGATCCGGAGGCGAGACAAAGCGCTCGACATGGATGCGTTCGGCGGCTTCGCCCAGTCCCAGCAGCGTGCGCTCCACGGTGTCCATGAACGGCCCCGGTCCGCAGATGAAGTAGTCACCGCCAGCCGAACCGCGCAGCAGATGACGCACCTGGGCGTCGGTCAGGAAACCCTGAACCGAGTCGAGAACGTGCACCACGTGCAGTTGATCAGGATGCGCCTTGATCAACTGACGCAGCTCATCCTTGAAAATCACCGAGGCTTCATCGCGGTTGGCGTAGACCAACTTGATCGGCCGCCGGCTGCTGTGCAGCACTGATTTCAGGATCGAAAACACCGGGGTGATGCCCGATCCTCCGCCGAACAGCACCAGCGGTCTGTCAACCGATTGCTCCTCGTTCAGACAGAAATGCCCGGCTGGCGGCAACACCTCCAGCCAGTCACCGACCTGTACCTCGTTCATCCAGTTCGACACCCGGCCGCCCTCGACCCGTTTGACCGTGACCTTGGGCAGCGCATCCGACAGCGGCGAGCTGGCCATGGAGTAACAGCGGGTCAACAGCTTGCCGGCGCAAGGCACGCGAAAACTCAGGAACTGGCCCGGTTTGTAACGAAAGCGCTCACGCAAGGTTGGCGGTATATCCAGCACCAGCGAGCGCGCATCAAAGGTCTCGTCGATCACCGCGCACACTTGCAATGAGTAGCTTCCCGTCGCTGATTCGGCCGGTGTCAGGTTCTGCTGTTGCGTGCCCATGTTCACCTCGGCCTCAGAGCCCGCTGATCAATTGGGCGTTGTCGACGCGGATCTCGGCACCGTTGACGAAACGTGACTCGTCAGTGGCGAGGAACAGCACCACATTGGCAATGTCCCGGGGCGCGCACATGCGGTTCATCGGGTCTTGGTCGAGGGCTTCCTGAGGGATCGGCTGGCCGCCGGTCAAGGCCTGGGTCATCGGCGTGTTGACGCCATCCGGGTGCACACTGTTGCAGCGAATGCGGTAGCCCTGTTGCTTGCAGTGCAAGGCAATCGAGCGAGTCATTGCCGCCACCGCGCCTTTGGACGCCGAGTAGGCACAGAACATCGGCATCGCGCCCAGCGCCGCCACCGACGACATATTGATGATCGAGCCGCCGCCGGTTTCCTTCATGGCCTGGATCGCGTATTTGCAGCCGAGAAAGTAACCGTCTCCATTGATTTTCTGCACCTTCTGCCACAGTTCCAGTGTGGTGTCTTCGATGCTGCCCAAGGCCAGAATCGCAGCGTTGTTCACCAGCACGTCGAGGCGCCCGAAGTGTTCCAGGGTGGTTTTGATCACTTGTTGCCAGTCGCTTTCGCTGGCGATGTCATGGCGAATGAACAGCGCATTGCTGCCGATTTCTGCGGCGACCTGGCGACCGGCTTCTTCGTTGAGATCGGTCAGCACCACTTTGGCACCTTCACGGGCCAGCAGCAGGGCGTCTTCGCGACCGATGCCGCTGGCGGCGCCGGTGATGATGCAGACTTTGCCTTCTACACGTTGCATTGTTGTTCTCCTGAGCGTGTGGTTTGAAGTGCGACTTGATCGGCCAGATGGGCAGCGGCCCGGCGACCGGAATAGATGCAATCGGCCAGCGACAGGCCGGAGACATAAAGGTTGGAAGCGACCCCGACTGCATTGCGGCCGGCGCTGTACAGACCACGTATCGGCTGACCGGCGTGGTCCAGCACCTGGCCGCTGTGCTCGCAGACTTTCAGCCCGCCAAGGGTGATGACCGGGCAGGGAAACAGGCGGCTGGCGAAGGACAGATCGAGGGCGTACCACGGCCCCTGGTCCATGTCGGCGAGCATCGCTTGGGACTTGCCGAACGTATCAACGACTTCGCCCCGCGCGGCGCGGCTATAGGTTTCCACGCTCTGTCGCAGGGCCTCGACGGGCAATCCGCAACGCTCGGCCAGCTTCGTCAAGCTGTTGCTGCGCCGGGCGTTGAACAGCAAATTGAGCAGCACCGGCAGGCGTTGGAATTGCCAGACCTTGCCCGGCCCGACCTGACGCAATGCCTCGCGCACCAGCGCCCGGTTGAGAATCAGAATCGCGCGGCCGTCCTGCTCTTCGACCATCGCGTGGCCGAGGGTCGCACCGTAGATTTCTTCGTTGGCGTAACGCTGACCCCGAGCGTTGACGATCAGCCCTCGGGCCCAGGCCAGCGGTGGATTGATAAAGCGCCAGGCGCTGACCTTGTCCATCCGCGCCACGCTGCCACCGGCACTCTGGCCCAGGGCGATTCCGCTGCCGTTACAGCCAGTGGTCCCCAGCGGCAAACCGGCCAGATACTGCGGCGCATGCTGGCGGACCCAGCCGCGATTGAAGATAAAACCGCCGCTGCTCAGCAACACACCCTGTTCGGCGCGAATCAGCTGGCGTTCGGCACTGGTTTGTTCGATGCGTCGCAAGCGAGCGCGCAAACGGTCGGCCAATGCCGGGGCGTACATGTGGATGGCGCTGGCCCAACGTGACAGCCGGGCATGTTGACGGGCTGCGTGGCTACCAGGCGGCAGGTGCCAGGCTTCGACCCCCAACACGTGATCGTTGGTGTCGAGCACCAGCCGGCGCACTTCGCACTGGCTGCGCAGGCGCGCACCGTGACGCAAGGCGCTGGCCTTGAGCGGGGCGAACAGGCTGGCGCCGGACATGCCGGGGCCTTTGGTGCGGTGACCGCGAGGTGCCGGTTTGGCAATGGCGGCATAGGCCGGTACGGCTTCGTTGCCGGAGTAATAGAGGTAGTACTGATCGCTTGGGTACGAGGTTTTGTGCGGAGGTACGCTGGATTCGAACGCGACACCCTGACGCTCAAGCCACGCCAGTTGCTCGGCACTGCCTTCGCAGAAACTACGCAGCGTCTGGCTGCTGACAGCCTCGCCGACTTCCCGGCGCAGGTAGTTGAACATCGCTTCGCTGCTGTCTTCATAGCCAGCCTGGCGCTGATACGGCGTGCCGCCACCGGCATACACCACTCCGCCACTGAGCGCGGTGGCGCCGCCACCTTCAAAGCGGTCCAGTGCCAGCACCGCCAATCCGCGACTGGCCGCTTCGATGGCGGCACAGGCGCCGGCGCCGCCGAAACCGACCACCAGCAAGTCGCAGCGATCATCCCATTGCAGCTGGTCGGCGCTGCTCACTCGCAATGCCGTCAACCCTTGTATGCCGTCCATATTCACGCCTCAGCCCGCGACAGCGAAGGCGGCTGAGGGTTTTGCGGTGGTGGTGTAGGTGCCGTCGAGGTAGACCAGGGGGGTGATCGCTTCGCTGGTGTGGATTTGCAGGATGCGCCCGATGAAGACGGTGTGGGTGCCGTAGCTGAAGTGGCCGTCTTGCCGGCAGAGGATTGCCGATTGGGCGTCTCCCAGGTAGGGAATGCCGCCGGCACTGGTCAGCCAGTTGCCTCGGTCGAATCGTGCTTCGCCTTTGATTGCGCCGCTGCACAGGTGGGCGAGGTCTTGTTGTTCGACGCCGAGGATGTTGACGCAGAAGTCTGCGCCGGTCGCCAGTGCGGCATGGGGGGAGGCGGTTTTGTTGATGCAGATGAGTAGTGATGGGGGTTCGGTGCTGAGGGAGTCGACTGCCGTGGCGGCCATGGCGAAGCGCTCGGAGCCGTTACTGGTGCTGATTATGGTGACTGACTTGGCCAGGCGGCGCATGGCCTGGAGCATGTCGGCTTTCAAATTGATGTCGTTCATCGCACTAGCCCTTTCGTTGTGCATGGAGTGCGATGGATTCTTGCTCTGACGCCCCTCTGTAACATCGTCCGAGGGGACTAGGCCTTGGCGGCCTCTGGGCCGACCAGGCTCTTGTTGGTTGTGTACATATCCATTTCTTCGGTGATGGCGGCTGACGGTTTCGCCCTTACGGCGACTCACTTTTTTTTCAAACCGGTACGTGTCAAGGTACCTGTCGCCTTGCTCCTACAGTTGTTAGCCCGTTGCGCCCCTAA
>NZ_LMCV01000036.1:0-34036 GCF_001424925.1 Pseudomonas sp. Root329
CGTAGTCTACAGGTGCATGTTCCACCCTCGCTGACAGCTACCTGCCAACCGTTACCAGTATCGGTGAAGGCGGGACGGACTATCTATAATGGGTCGATGCTGTTGAAAAAGTCGGCTTCGGTTTCCACGGCAGAAAAGTTCGCGCCTGAGAATGCAATCTGTGCTTTGGGCAGAAGGTTCACGACTTAGATTTCACGTAGCAGCACGCAAAAGAGGTGTTTGTACCCATCAATATTTGAGCGTTTTGGGCAAACCGACTTTTTCAACACAATCAGCCTGAAGCGGACGTTCAAACCAAAGGTAATGCGATGAAGAGAAAAGCAAGCATGACTGCACTTCTGGCCAGTAAAGCAGCCTCCCAGCCTGCGCCTGACTGGACGTTTGACTCTGATCGCATGATCCGAATACTCGGTTGTAATTCGATCATCGAAGTACTTCGCCGCATCAAAAACGGTGGGCCAGAATGGGCGCATCGTAACGTCACCATTTGGTTTTCCGGGCCATCAAATGCCTGGGCTCTGGTGTACTCGCTTCAGGATGCCAGTGCCCCGTACTTTGACTTCACGTACACCCGCAAAGAGCCACCTCAGGAAGCCCTGTCCGCACTGCTAGGGAAGTACCCACAGTGCACCGTTATCGATTGGTCGCCCGGACGCTTGGCCTGCATCAGGGCCGAGGGTGTGGATGTTGAGACGCTAGCGGAAATTATCCGCGATGTCGCTGAAACGGCTTGGGATGAGCGCATCACGGTCGTCGATGCTTCGTACGAGGAAATGGGTAGTGCGTGACCCAAGAGTGGACGGTCGACCTTAGCTCCAAGGAATAGCGAGCTACCAGGGCTTGCCGGAGTTCAAAGTCGAGTACCTCGTGAAGAACCAAAAAAGCCCCGCACTTCAACCGAAGGCGGGGCTTTTGATCTGGCTGGCGTCACTTCACATCGGTTACATCGCGGTATGGAAAATCTGCTCGATCTCGTCCTGATTGGCAAGACGCGGATTGGTGAAGCCGCAGGCATCCTTCATGGCATTGGTTGCCAGGATCGGGATGTCGTCGGCCTTGGCGCCCAGTTCGGCGAGGCCGCTCGGAATACCGACATCCGAAGACAGTTTACGGATGGCGGTGATGGCCGCGGCGGCGCCTTTTTCCGCATCCAGATGCTGGGTGTCGACCCCCATTGCGTTGGCGATGTCTTTAAACCGGGCCGGGCATACGCTGGCGTTGAAGCTGGCGACATGGGGCAGCAGGATCGCATTACAGACGCCGTGTGGCAGGTCGTAGAACCCACCCAATTGGTGCGCCATAGCGTGGACATAGCCCAGCGAAGCATTGTTGAAGGCCATGCCGGCAAGAAATTGCGCGTAGGCCATATTTTCCCGGGCGGCCATGTCGTCACCCTGGGCAACGGCAGTGCGCAGGTTGGCCGAAATCAATTCCACGGCCTTGAGTGCACAGGCGTCGGTGATCGGCGTTGCCGCAGTCGACACGTAGGCTTCGATAGCGTGGGTCAGCGCGTCCATGCCGGTGGCGGCGGTCAGGCCTTTGGGCATGCCTGCCATCAGTGAAGGATCGTTGACCGACAACAGTGGGGTGACGTTACGGTCGACGATGGCCATTTTCACGTGCCGGACTTCGTCGGTAATGATGCAGAAACGGGTCATCTCACTCGCCGTGCCGGCGGTGGTATTGATCGCGATCAACGGCATCTGTGGCTTGGCGGATTGATCCACGCCTTCGTAATCACTGATGTGCCCGCCGTTGGCGGCGCACAGGGCAATGCCCTTGGCGCAGTCATGGGGTGAACCGCCGCCCAGGGAAATAATGAAATCACAGTCGCTACGGCCAAGCAGCTCGAGGCCTTTCTCGACATTGCTGACCGTCGGATTCGGTTTGGCACCATCAAACAGGGTGGAGTTGATGTCCTGCTGGGCCAGAAGGCTGGCTACTTTGGCAGCCACGCCGGCTTTGGCCAGGCCTGCATCAGTGACGATCAAGGCTTTACGGAAACCATATTTGCGGATGGCGAGCATCGCTTCGTCGAGACTGCCAATGCCCATCATGTTCACGGATGGAATGAAGAAGGTGCTGCTCATGATAAATCCTCTTTTATTCTGGAAACCCGGAAATCAGGTGAGGTCTTCTACTCATATCGCAGGCTGTGAGGCGGATCTGATTGTCATCATTGACGAAGTTCAGCGGGAGACGTGCTGCATCAAGTGTTCAGGCGAACAGCGTTTTAAGATGCAGAGGTGGATGGGCCATCGCAGCCGGTATCTATTGATCATGGGATTGAGCCTAAACCTATGACGCCAGACTGGAATGGTCCTTTAGCTTTCATTGGCACCTCCTTTAGTACTGGGGCTTCTGAGTTGATTCTGCCTAAAAGGGACTGGGTAGATGACTTGGTCGAACGCATACGGATCAATCGACCGATTGAATCCACAGCCAAAAGCAGCTTCTGACGACGAACCCGGCCGTTGCACAGCGGTCCAAACTTCTGATGGCATCGCGACTGTTCAAAGGCCTTGGGCCTGGTTCATTCAAAAGCGACGCTTTGCAATTCACACACATCAGGGTGCGCCGGATAACGTTCAGTAGGTTCGGATCCTGTCTGGTGCAGGCGCTGACTACTGCTCCCATCCCCTGCTCCCTTACCGGAGTATGAAAATGACTCAGTCAATGCGCTTCTTCCTATCGATCTTCCTCGCGACAGCATCATTGGCATCAGCGAGCCTCCTGAACAATGCAGGTGCGGCAACCGCCGAGGACCTGAATGCCGACTCCCGGCAAGCGTTGCAAACGCTTTACAAGACCACCCCATCTGCCAAAACCATTTCGCAGACTGCCAAAGCGGTGCTGGTCTTCCCGAAAATCATCAAGGCCGGCCTTGTGTTTGGTGGCAGCTATGGCGAAGGCGTGCTGATGAAAGGCTCGAAAGTGGAGAATTATTACAACTCCGTAACCGGGTCCTGGGGACTGCAGGCAGGCGCCCAATCGTACGGTTATGCGGTGTTCCTGATGACTGACAAAGCCGTGAATTATGTTCGTGAGACCAAGGGCTGGGAAGTCGGCGTAGGGCCCACCGTTGTATTGGTTGATGAAGGGGTTGCGAAGAATCTGTCCAGCACGACAGTGAAGGACGATGCCTACGCGTTCATCTTCGACCAGCAAGGGTTAATGGCCGGGGTCAGCATCGAGGGAACGAAGATTTCCCTGATCAAGCGCTGAAAGCCTGCCCTTCATGGGGTTTGATCTTTTGAAGCGTGGCGCGTCTGCGCCGTTTAAAAACGCTCCAACGCGTGGGATTCAAATTGAGAGGTGAAATTCATGAACAACATCATCTATATCGTCGGGTTAGTTGTGATTGTCGTGGTTATCCTGTCGTTTCTCGGGCTTGCATAGAATCGAAGAGCGTCTCGTGTTAGCAAGGCTGTACCCCGCATCGCGAGGTACAGCCTGCTCTTGCTTGACCTATTTGGCCTTTAGCAACTCAACCGTTTGCGCCGTGCTCCACAGGGCATTGGCGATGTAGCGATAGTTGATCAGTGCGGCCAGGTAGCCATCACCTTCGGGGGTCGTCGGGCCGGCGGTCGCGTCCCGAACCACCGCCACTTCAAAGCCAAGCTCCAGCAGTTCGCGCAGATGCGACTCGACGCACAGGTTCGCCGCCATGCCCGCCAGTATGATTTGCGACACACCGTGCTTGCGCAGCTGCAGCGCCAGGTCATTGGTTTCCGAGCCGTAAACCTTGTGCGGTGAAGCAATGATGGTTTTGCCGTCGAGGATGTAGGGCTTGTATTCGGGCATGTAGTCGCCGCAATACCTGTGGGAGCGAGCTTGCTCGCGATGAACGATGACGCGGAATCCCGGACCTGACACAAAAACCAATCACCGGCCAGCAGCGGCAACAAACACCGGGAACCTGTGGCGAAGGACCGTACTTCCGCTGGGCCGCGCAGCGGCCCCCAAAAGGGGACAACTGCCCAACCCAACGTCAGTTACCCACTCACCACAGCAGACCGCACTTACGCAGGTGGATCAATTTTATCCAGCAATCGGTTTGTCGTGATTTCAGCCAGCATGACGTTATTGGCAATGCCCAACAGGGAATAGCGCGAGCCACCATCCAGGCGGTCCACCAACTCGTGGACCATCACATCAATCGAGGCCAGGGTTTCGACCAGATGCACCGTTAGGGTTTCGGTCGTGGCCTCTGCGTCCACGGAAAACAGGGTGCTGCGTGTTCGCGGAGTGGCTTTGATGTCGGCAATCGACGGGAAGTGGAAGTTCAGAGCCCGCTCGGCGGCCTCGTTGAGCTTCTTTGAATCGGATTCGTACGGGGAGACCGGATCGGTGTCCGGCGGATTGGGTGTGACCTTGAACATGGTGAAACTCCTAGAGAAATGGAGCTGCCACCATTCGCTGCGAAACGAAAAAAAGGTGGCAACTGTACGCGGGTTCGCAGACCAGGACTCTAGGAACCCGGCAGACCCTAAGGCCTCCCACGCACAGCCGCCATGACATGAATGACAGACCTAATGAAGCGTCTGCTCACGGACGGTAGACGTTGTGCGTCTAGAGTTTACCCAGGCTGCGAAACCCGATCACTGATGGGCAGTGACACGAATCAAGTTACCGAGCGGCCCTAAGGCGCACAAGCCGGCGGATTCTGGCGCAGCCGTAGGCAACGGCGCAAGGTCTTGTGGCTTTCAGGAAGTAACCTTGATGGATCTTAAACAAGCATCCTGTGGAGATGTTTAGAAATCTGACACACGCTTCTTACACGAGGTGAAACCTTGTTCCATGTCTCGACGACGGATAGCCAACCCAGCGGTAAAAAATCAACTCTGCGTGTAAGGGTCTGCAGCGTCCTGCCGATAACGACAAAGCGTCGCACTCGATTGCCGGCGTTTTATGGACCGCAAAGCATTAGCAGGGACTTTACATGCGTCACCTCAGACACCTTACTTCCCCTCTGAATCAGCAAAAGATTGCTGGCGTCACCTTCCATTTCGATCCGTCCGATCAGAACGAACTGGTGACGGTGCTTCAGCGTTTTTTTGCCGAGCCGGATCAACATGCGTTGCTGGATATTCCCGAGGAAACCCGCAGCGTGTTCCTGCTCGAAGGTGAGCGCAAATGGGTGTTGAAACACAACCGCCTGACCCACTGGAAAAAGCAGCTGCAGAATTTCCTGGGCCTCAAGCGTGTGTTCGGGCTGCATGACCTGACCAACGAATTCATCAACCTGTCCGTTGTGTCCGCCAAGTCGGAGTCATCGCCCAGAGTGGCTGCATTCGGCCACGTCGGACGTTTTCCGTTTCTCAAGGAAGAGTATTTGCTGGTCAGTTTTTTCGACAACCATTGCAGTGTCGATGAACGACTGATCGCCCAACCCGAGCAGGCGCAAACGCTGCTGTTGGACATTTTCCAACTGTTTGGGCAGACGCTGGTCGAGGGGTTTGTGCACATGGACCCGCACCCCAAGAACATCCTGATTGGCCCCGATGGCAGGCTGCGCCTGATCGATTTCGAATGCTGCGCGCATTCGGTGCTGGATCACGACTTCAGCCTGGGTTTTCTGCTGGGTTACTTCTATCGCTTCTGGTTCAACAAGTTCATTTCGGTTGAACACTACAACGCGTGCTGTGAACGCTACCTGAAGCATCAGCACCCAGCATTGAACCGTGAAGTTTTCCAGGCGGTGTATGAACGCTTTCGAGACCGTGGTGTTTCCCGGAGCACCCGTTACCGCATTCTCACGTGCCCCAAGGCCCAAGCTGCATTCCTGCACGAGTTGAGGTAACCGGCAGCGGTTGGCTCAGCCTTGTTTCAAATCGAGGCAGTAGGTGTAGTAACCCGTGTCGCGCACATAACCCAAGGATTCATACAACCGTTGCGCGCCGACATTGTCCGTGGCCGTTTCCAGCAACAGGCCTTTGGCACCGGTCAACAACGCAAAGGCTCGCGCGGTGTTCATCAGCAACGTGCCGACCCCTTGCCCTCGGGCGGTGGGCGTTGTGAACAGGTCGCCCAGCAGCCAGGTGCGGTGCGCGTCGATGGAGGAGAACGTCGGGAACAACTGGACGAAACCCAGCGCCTCGCCGCTGGGGGCCTGGGCGAAGAAGATCGCGGATTCGTCCCGGGCAATGCGCTCGGCGATGAAGTCGCGAGACTGCGACAGGTTCGATGGCTGACCGTAGAAGCCTCGATAGGCGTCGAACAGGCCGGCGATTTTATCGAGGTGGGATGCGTCGGCGCGCAGGGCCTGGATGTCCATGTTGATCGTCTCCTTGCGGATTGATGTGATGAGCGGGAAAAGGGAAATGTAGATCAAAAGATCGCAGCCTGCGGCAGCTCCTACAAGGGACGGCGTACGCAGGCTGTGATCTTTTTGCTTTCCTCCTTAAGACTTTCAGTTCCGCGCAGGGGCCACCGCCGGCATTGATGTCCTGGCCAGCCCGTAATAAAGAATCCCCGGCACCACCAGACCAACAATCCAGGAAATATCGACACCGCCGAGCTGCGCCACCATCGGCCCGGAGTAGAAGTGAGTATCGACGAAGGGCAACTGGATCAATACACCGATGACATACACGCTGATCCCGCGCAGGTTCCAGCGGCCATAACGGCCCGCCGGGTCGGATAACGCCGGGATGTCATAGCGCTCTTTGTTGATGAAGTAGTAATCCACCAGATTGATCGCGCTCCACGGTGTGAAGAAGGTCAGCAAAAACAGGATGAAGTACTTGAAGGTGTTGAGAAACGAGTACTGACCCAGCAGCGCGAGCGTGGTGGACGCCGCGACAATCAACAACACAAACACCATGCGCTGGCGGGCGGATATCTCCAGACGACTGCGGAAACCACTGATGATGGTGGCCACGCACATGAAGCTGCCATACGCGTTGAGCGTGGACACCGTGACCTTGCCGAACACCACGCTCAGGTACAGCAGGGACGCCATCACACCGGTGCTGCCCAACCCGACGATGGTCGCCACCTCGTGACCGCGGAAGTTCGCACCGGCCAACGCTGCGGCGAATACTCCCAGCACCATGGACGCCTGAGCGCCCAGCACCGTTCCAAGCCCGACGGCAGCAAACGTCTTCCACGACGAGGTCTTGCTCGGCAGGTAGCGTGAGTAATCAGCCACGTAAGGGCCAAAGGCGATCTGCCAGGAGGCGGACAACGACACCGCCAGCAGGAAAGTACTCCAGCCGAAGTGACGGTTTTCCAGCAGCAGACCGATATCGTTGAGGGTCATCAACCGGGTAAACAGATAGACGAAGGCGATGATGCCCAGCACGCTGGCCACCCGGCCGACCAGGTGGATGACCCGGTAACCGAAGATCGTCAGAAACGCGATGCAGGAGGCAAAAATCAGGATGCCGGCGCTGTCGCTGACATGAATCAACTGGGCAATCGCCTGCCCCGACAACACCGCACCGGTGGCGCTGAAACCGAGGTACATCAGGCACACCAGCACAATCGGGATGGCCGCCCCATAGACCCCGAACTGCACACGACTGGAGATCATCTGCGGCAGGCCGAGCTTCGGCCCTTGCGCCGCGTGCAGGGCAACGACTGTGCCTCCCAGCACTTGGCCGATCAGCAAGCCGATGAGTGACCAGAACACATCGCCGCCCAGCACCACGGCCAGGGCGCCGGTGACGATCGCGGTGATTTGCAGGTTGGCGCCGAGCCACAGGGTGAACTGGCTGTAGAGGCTGCCATGCCGCTCGGCCTCGGGGATGTAATCGATCGAACGTGTCTCGATCAGGGGACTTCGCTGCTGACTATCGCTGACCTTGGTCATTACGTTGTTTTCCTTTGAGGCGCTTGTTTTTATTGTGTGGGCTCGAACGCTTAGAACGCCTTGCTGACACTGGCAACCACCGTGGCGGAGCACAAATCACCATAGCCGTACCAGCTCGTGCATTCGCTTTTCGACAGGTCGGTATCAATGTAGCTAAGACCCCAGGTCACGCCCACGAAGTCACGGGTCAACTTGGCTTCCCACTCGGTGTAGGCATCACGGCTTTCGCCGCTGGCGGACCAGAACGCCGGGTCTTTGACATCGTTGCGACCCACGCGCAGGTCCAGGCCGATTTCGGCCGGCAATTCGATTTTGTAGCTGAGGTAGGTGTAAAGGGTGTCCTGGTCCTCGCCGAAGAAGTTCGGCGTATCGTTTGAGTAGTTGGCGCCGAGCTTCACGCCATACACGTCAAGGACGGCGTAGACCTCACTCAGGTTGAATTGGCTCTCCTTTGGATAGTCGTACTTGATGTACCCCAGATCGAGGCTGATGGCCTCGGTCGCCTGCCAGTAGTAGCCCGCGTAATACTCGAGTTCCTGCCGCGTCTTGAACTCGCCGCCGAAATCGACGTTCGAGGTCCAGGCGCCAACGTACAGCCCACTGCTGTGCATCAGCGTGGCGCCGGCCTGAGCCGCCGGATCACCCAGGGTTTGCGAAATGCCACGGGTGCGGTAGTCGCTGAAGACTCCCAGGGTCATGTCCAGGCTGAAGTCATCGTTGAGTGGCAGTGCCTGGGTGGTCAGGGGTGCCAATGCAAGAGTGGCGAGGGTCAATACTGAGCGTGCGTTCATACAAGTCTCTTATTTTTATGGAGGTGCGGGTTATTTCGGGCATGGCGATGCCGAGCCCCTCGTCATACGAGGAGCCAGGCAGTCTTTTGCGTAGTGCGGGTGAACGGAGGGTCAGGACGCGGGCGCGTACACCTCTTTGCCGGCGAAGAAGGTCTTCAGGACCTTGGTGTCGAACAGTTCGTCATCGCTGACCTTGAAGACATCGCGGTCGAGGATGATCAGATCGGCCTGTTTGCCGGGTGTCAGCGAACCAATCTGCTGCTCCAGGCGCAGGGCCTTGGCGGCATTGAGCGTGTAGGCGTAGAACATGGTCTGGCGATCGATGCTTTCTTTGGCATTCAACACACCCAGCGGCCCTTTGCGCGTGCTGGCCTGAGCGATGGCGTTCCATGGATTGGGGCTGGACACCGGCCAGTCACTGCCACCGGCGATGACCGCACCGGCGTTATGCAGGGACTTGGCGGGATACTGATAACCGTAAGCAAACGCGCTGATATAGGGTTTGACGAGCTCGACGGTGTAACTCTCACCGGTGGCCCACAGCAATTGCATGGAAGCGATCACGCCAAGTTGCTTGAAGCGCGGAAACTCTTTGGGGTTGACCAGTTGCAGGTGGCTGATGCTATGAGCCACCGGTGTCGGGTTGAGTTTGCGCGCATAAGCAAAACCATTGAGAGACTCACGCACGGCACGGTCGCCGACCGCATGCATGTGCACAATCCAGTCGCGCTTCTCCGCTGCCACGACCAACTCACCGAAGTGCGCGGGGTCGATCAGCAGTTGACCGTTTTTATGGCTGTTCTTGAAGGGAACAATCACCGCGGCGGTCTGCCCCGGAAACTCCAGAACGCCATCGGCGAATACCTTGATGCCAGGAAAACTCAGGTTGGGCACACCCTCGAATTTCTTCATGACCTTGGCTAGCACTTCCAGGTCGGCCGGTCGGCTTTTCGGGTTGGTCAACAGCAGCGCGGCGACGTGGGCGCTGAGTTCACCCTTCTCTGCCAGTTCGCGGTAAAGCGGCAGCACGCCGTAACTCTGCTCGGTTGCCTTGAAATCGAACAGCGAATCACCACTGCCGGCATTCGCGGCGGCGTCCATCCACGCAGTGACGCCGTATTGATTGTTGACCCTTACTGCCTCGCGGGCGGCTTTCAACATGGTCTCGTCGCTGGGTGCGGGGATCTGACTGCGTACCTGGTCCCAGCGAGACTCGGCAAAATAACCATTGGGGGTGAAATCCCCGTCGTGACCCACATAGCTGCGATCCTGTTCCGACAGACCTTTTACCAGTGCCGCGTCGATCTTCAGGCGCTTGAGCATGGCGTTGTTGGCCCATCCGGTGTGCCCGTCAATCCCGTTGAGGACCACCGGTTGATCCGCCCAGCGTCCCTGATTGAAGCGCTCGCCCAGCTCGCGGCTCTTGTCCCAATAGGCCGAACTGACCCCGGCGATGCTGATCACGTCACCGGCCCGGGCAACGCCCGCCTGATCCTGTTCAATGATCCACTGTTCAAGCGCCGGCAATGGCTTGACCTCATCCAGCAGGTTGGCGCCCATGCTGTCGAAGGCCGCTACCACCGGGTGACTGTGGGTATCAATCATCCCCGGCATCAGCACCTTGCCCGCCAGATCGATCCGTTGCGTGCGGGTGTCGGCCAGGGCGTTGATCTCGGCATTGCTGCCCACCTTGAGAATCTTGCCGTCTTGCACGGCCACTGCCTGGACCAGTCCCTGACCGGGTTCGGCGGTAAAGACCTTGCCGTTGAACAACACAAGGTCAGCGGCGGCCATGGCTTGCACCGAAGAAAAGGCCAGGGCTGCGGCCAACAGGTTTGGAATAAATCGCTGCATCGGAACACTCTCTTGTTTTTATTGGGCTGGGCGGGCGGCTGATGCCTGGGACAATGCCTTCGGATCAAGGCCAACGAACGGCGCCTTGGCCCACACGACCTGGCCGCCCACGACTGTCAGCAGCACATTGTTTCGAGCCAACTCCTCCTCGGGCACCTGCATGAAGTTCTTGTCCAGAATGATCAGGTCCGCGAACTTGCCCACCTCGACCGAACCGACGACAGCGTCCAGTTTCAGCTGCTCGGCGGCGTTGATGGTGATGGTGCGCAGCACTTCAGTGCGCGACAGCGCCGGGTCGGCATTCAGCCTGCCCGCATACTTGGGGCCATAGCTGTGCGGGTTCAGCGGATCACCTGAGCGGGTGACACCGATCTTCAGCGCCAGGAACTCGTCGAGCGGGTCGACCGGCCAGTCGCTGCCATACGCCACACGGCCGCCGGCACGAGCGATGCTGCCGGACGGCTCCATGCGGGCAAATCGCGCCGCCCCCAAATGCTCGTTGGTGCCGTCAACCGTAGACGGTGCCTGCTGGGCCCACTGGAAGGACATGTTGGCGGTCACGTCGAGCGCCTTGAAGCGCGCATAGTCGGCAGGGTCCACCGACTCGTTGTGAGTAATGGCTGGGCGGAAGCCATTGCCGGGCAGCTGCTGGCGCACGTATTCGATGCCGTTCAGTGAGTCGCGCACCGCGCGGTCTCCGGTGGCGTGAAGGTGCGGATCGAGGCCGGCCTGAACGGCCTTCAACAGTAACGGGTTGAGCACTTGCGGCGGGAAGTACAGCTCACCGGTGTTCTTGCCGGGTGTCCACTTCGGCGCTGTATCGGTGCCGGCGTTGCGCAGGTACGGCGTCAACATGGCACCGGTGTCCGCCGGCGCGTTGATGATGCCGTCCATGAACAATTTGACGTGGCGCATGCTCACGCCCGGCGCCGGTTTCGCTTCGCCCTGATCGTAGGTGGTGGCCATTGCCTTGGCCTCGGCGATGGTTTTGTCCGGGTCGACAGCCGCGGCGGCAGGGTCGAGTTTGATCGCCAGCAAGGCCCGGGCCGTCAGTTCACCCGACTGCTGCAGGGTAGTAAACGCTTTGCCATTTTCCGGCCCCGACAAGGCATCGAAGAAACTGGTGATGCCTTGCTGGCGCATGGCGTCGAGCGCCGCGCGGGTCTGATTGAGTTTCTCGGCGTCGGTGGCGGGCGGCACCACGGCAGCCATGGCCTCGGCGGCTCCGTCTTCGCAGATGCCGTTCGGGTTGCCGGCGCTGTCGCGCATGTACTTGCCATCACCGGGATTGGCCGTGTGCTTGTTGATGCCGGCGACCGCCAGGCCGCGGGAGTTGGTCAGCACCGTATGGAAGTCGGTGGAACGGACTTGAATTGGACGGTTGGTCTTGAGCGCATCCAGTGTCGATTTGTCGGGGTCGCCGTCGAGTCCGGTCATGCCAATGCGGTCCCAGCTGCCCACTTCGAGCCAGACGTCGGGGCCTTTGTCCTTGTCGGCATCCAGGCACGCCTGAATGGTTTCCTGGAAAGCCTTGCGGGTCATCGTCTGGTATTTCAGGTCGCACAAGGTCATGGCGCGGCCGCCATCCCCCGGGTGCATGTGCGCATCAATGAAGCCCGGCATCAGCATGCGGCCGGCCAGATCGATCAGCTGTGTCTGCGTGCCGATGTACGAGGCAACCCCTGCATCGCTGCCGACATAAACGATCTTCCCGCCCGTGACGGCGATCGCCTGCTGCACGGAATTCTTGCCGTCGACGGTGTAGACATAGCCGTTGCGCATGACCATGTCGGCGCCTGTCGAAGCGTGTGTCTGACACCCCACCAGCGCCGCGCAGGAAAATGCCGTTGTCGTGGCAACGGCGATAAATAGCCTGGAGAATTTCAACTGCCTCACCTCTATTTTTATAGTTGTGGAAGTGGCCCGAACGGACGGTCGCAAGCCCCTGATATGCAGGGCATACCCTATAGAGCGCGGCCGTCGGATGGACCTCCACAAATGAGGAGGGGTAAGGCAAATACCGGTCAGTTGAGCAGCAACGCAGTCCTTGTAGCAGCTGCCGGACGCAGCCTTCGGCAGCTGCTACAAGGACTGCGTTATGGCTTAAGGCGCTGGGCTTAATTACGACGTGCAGTTTCCGCAAGCGAGGTCGATGACCGCAGGACAGAACCCAGCTCCACTTTGCTCTTCACGCCGAGCTGCAAGTAGCAGTTGCGCAGATAGGTGCGCACGGTGGCCGGACTCAGTGCAAGGATTTTGGCAATTTCCTTATAGGAATGGCCGGCGGCGAACAGCATCGCCGCCGTGCGCTCGCGTGGTGCCAGCACCGCCCCGCGCGACTGTGTTTCGAGTGACAGGATGACGTGCTCGGCGTTGGGGCTAAGTGTCATTGCAGTGCGACCCAGGCGAATCACACACGGCGCTTTTTGCAGTTGCGCGATGACATCAACGGGAAGCATTGAACCGCTCCAGCCGGGCAACTCGCGCTGAATCGCGGCGCACAGACTTGCGCCCACATACAGCAGACTGCCGTCCATCCGGGCGACCCCGAAGTCACTCGCCCCGTTGCCCGTGTCGCAGCGAATCATGTCCTGCACCTGAAAGCGCCACAACTGCAACAGATGGTCGCAGAACGCCGAAAACAACCCGTCCTCGCTGTCGTTGAAAGCCGGTGCATGAAGGCCACGGTAGAGACAGACGAAGAACACTAAGCCGCTTTCAGGAAGCTCGAACGTGATGCACATCAGGTGGTAGAGGTCGTGCCGCCGTGCGAAATCGTTTACCTCTTCGCAGGGATCGGTGAACCCACTGTCGCGCACAACTTCCCCGGGTTGACTTAAGGTCTCCTGGGAAAATCTGTCGCTGACCGCCACTTTGTGCCATTCGACGGCAAACGACTCGGGCAGATTGATCCGCCCGTGCATCCAGCTTTGAGGGGGAGTACTGGCGTCTGACGTCGACATCTCGCCCCACCATGCCGAAGCGAAGGGCACCAGTTGGCGGAAGGCCTGCAAGCCGTCTGCGATGAATTGGGATGCGCCGCGGTCTCGAGCAAGCCGACCCAGGTGCAACACGCACCGATTGAACGCTGTCAGCGTGGCCATCGACGCCTTGGCGCCGATCTCATCACCCTCCTCCATTGTTTTTATCCTGTTTACTACATGGCGTATTTTTTCGACGATGCCATAGGCGCGGTTATGGCGTCCAGCGAGCGCTGTTGTTGCGGGAGAATTCTGGTTTAAACAGACCCAAGGGCAGGCGCAACACCGTCTAATCTGAATAGAGTACGACCACAAACATGCCTCTAGCCTCTTGATACAGGGGAAACGGGATGACCGGAAAAACAGCGCGCCAGTGCTCGTCATGGATCCTGCCCTCCCTGCTCGCCATCAACCTGGCACTGGCAGCGGGATGTGCAGGCAAAGCTGCGACAGCTCGCTATACGGCCTCAAACATAGGTGACAGCTGCTATGCAAAAGCGCTGCCCACTGCCGGCGAGGGCGGTCTGGCTTGGGGCACCACCTTGAACATGGCTCGCCAAAAATCCCTGGATAATTGCATACGTTATGCCGGCCAATCCGGTGGCACGCCCAATACCTGCAAAGTGGTGTTGGCGGAGTGCAAAAATTGAAGCTTTAGGCCCAGAAGCAGCCATTCACTGATTCAAGCCCCTTTGCAAAGTCACGTCCGACAGGTCGTCTTTCTGACGTCGATCTGATTTTGGCTTGCTCGAAACATATGGATAACCGTATATTCGGACAACCATATGTATTGAAGACGCCTCCATGCTGACCCCTGCCGCCATATTCAAATGCCTGTCCGACGAAACTCGCACACGGGCCACCTTACTGATCACCCGTGAGGGAGAGTTATGCGTCTGCGAACTGGTCTGCGCCCTGAACGACAGTCAGCCGAAAATCTCCCGTCACCTCGCGCAGCTCCGGGCATGTGGCCTGCTGCTGGACCGCCGCCAGGGTCAGTGGGTGTATTACCGGCTCAACCCCGAACTGCCAAAGTGGGTTCGCACCATTCTTGAGACAACCCTGGAAGCCAACGCCGTCTGGCTTGAGGAAAACAACACTCGACTCAAAGCGATGGGCGACCGGCCTATCAACACTGCCGCCTGCTGCTGACCCATCACCTTATCTGCCCTGGCCTTGCGCCTGGGCGTTTAGCACCTGCCCGTCTGGAAAGAGGAGTCGCCATGCGCGTTCTGTTCATGTGTACCGCCAATAGCTGTCGCAGCATTCTGTCTGAAGCGATGTTCAATCATCTCGCACCGCAAGGTTTCCAGGCGATCAGCGCCGGCAGCTTCCCCAAAGGACAGGTTCTGCCGCGCAGCCTGACCACGTTGCAAGAGGCCGGGATTGCGATCGACGGGTTAAGCAGCAAAGGCAACGACGCCTTCGAGGTCAACCCGCCGGACATTGTCATCACCGTCTGCGACAAGGCCGCCGGTGAGGCGTGCCCGGTCTACTTCGGACCGGCCCTCAAGGCCCACTGGGGGCTGGAAGATCCATCAGAGGTGAAGGGTGATGAGACCGTCGTCGCTGCTGCATTCCACTCGACGCTTGCACGCATCGAAACGCGCTGCCGGGCGTTCCTCGCCCTGCCCTTCGCCCAACTTGATCGCGATGCGCTGAAGCGCGAACTCGACCGCATCAGCACGCTGTAACCGGAGCCCCCATGACCAACCCACTGCCTAATCTCGACGCGTCATTGATTCAGCCCATAGCCAGTGACGACGGCCAACACAAGCCACGAATCCTCCTGCTGTACGGGTCGACCCGCGCACGCTCATTCAGTCGGCTGCTGGTAGAAGAATCAGCCCGCCTGCTCGAACACTTCGGTGCAGAGACGCGGATCTTCAATCCATCGGGACTACCGCTACCGGATGACGCACCCGGCGATCACCCGAAAGTTCAGGAGTTGCTTGAACTGATGCAATGGTCTGAAGGGCAGGTCTGGTGCTCACCCGAGCGCCACGGCTCCATGTCTGCCGTATTCAAGGCCCAGATTGACTGGGTGCCGCTGGCCTTGGGCGCCGTTCGCCCGACCCAAGGGAAAACGCTCGCCGTCATGCAGGTCAGCGGCGGTTCCCAATCCTTTAACGTGGTGAATCAGCTTCGCGTACTGGGACGCTGGATGCGGATGTTCACGATCCCTAATCAATCGTCCGTGCCGAAGGCTTTTCTGGAGTTTGACGAAGGCAACCGCATGAAACCGTCCTCGCTGTATGACCGGGTGGTCGACGTCATGGAAGAACTGGTGAAGTTCACGTTGCTGCTGCGCGAGCGCCCGGATCTGGTTGACCGCTACTCCGAACGCAAGGAGTCAGCGGAAGAACTGACTCAGCGTGTGAATCAACGCTCGATTTGAAAACAGGGTGTCCGCACCTTGGTAACTAAATGAAGTAATGAATTAAAGCGTTATAACCCGTTGCGACACCGGAGCACGGGTTAACAACCGTCGGTCTATAAAACCCCTGCCAGAAAACCTGCGAAAACTTCGTGATCTAGTCTGACTGCACGTTCGGCAGGAGATTACTCATGTCATTGGCTGAAGAACGAAAACCTCAGCGCCGCAAGGAAACCCGGCTGTTTCTCTTTCTTGTCGTCTGCCTCTTTCCGCTGCTGTCGGTCGCTATCGTCGGCGGTTACGGTTTTATCGTCTGGTTTTTCCAGATGCTGTACGGCCCACCAGGACCACCCAACTAACTAATAGCCTTTTCTGAAAGCCTATTGGAGCCAGCGCATGGACGAAGCTTTGCATATCGCCAGTCTTGTCGTACTTGCCCGACCTGAAATGTTCGACGCCGTTAAAGCCAACCTGCGTCTGTTGGACGGCCTGGAACTGCATCAGGAAAGTGCGGCGGGAAAACTGGTGGTGGTCCTTGAAGCCGTACACGAAAGCCAGATCCTTCAACGCATCGAACAGATCAACAACTTGCCCGGCGTACTCAACGCGGCGTTGATCTATCACGAACTCCTCGAACCCGAAGGAGATATCGAATGAGCATGTCGCGCCGAGCGTTCGTCAAGGCCCAGGCCGCCGCCATTGCAGCCGCCGCTGCTGGCCTGCCGATTATTACCGACGCCAGTAATCTGGTGACCGAAGCGGACATGGTCACCCTGGACTGGAACAAGGCGCCCTGCCGTTTCTGCGGCACCGGGTGCAGCGTGATGGTCGCGACCAAGGACAACCGGGTGGTCGCCACCCACGGCGACGTCAAGGCAGAGGTCAATCGCGGACTGAACTGCGTGAAGGGCTATTTCCTTTCGAAGATCATGTACGGCGTTGATCGCCTGACCCAACCGCTTTTGCGTATGAAAAATGGCCAGTACGACAAGCAAGGCGAATTCCAGCCGATCAGCTGGGAGAAGGCCTTCGACATCATGGAACTGAAATTCAAGGAGGCCTTGAAGAGCAAAGGTCCCGGGTCGGTCGGCATGTTCGGCTCCGGGCAATGGACCGTGTGGGAAGGCTATGCCGCCAACAAGCTGATGAAGGCAGGCTTTCGCAGCAACAACATCGACCCCAACGCCCGCCATTGCATGGCCTCGGCGGTGATGGGTTTTATGCGCACCTTTGGCATGGATGAGCCGATGGGGTGCTACGACGACATCGAAGCCACCGACGCTTTCGTGCTCTGGGGCTCGAACATGGCCGAGATGCACCCGGTGCTCTGGAGCCGGGTCACCGACCGCCGCCTGAGCCAGCCTCACGTGAAAGTGGCCGTGCTGTCGACCTTCGAACATCGCAGTTTCGAGCTCGCCGACATCCCCATGGTGTTCAAGCCGCAAACCGACCTGATGATCCTTAACTACATTGCCAGCCACATTATTGAAAGCGGCGCGGTGAACCAGGATTTCATCAGCAAGCACACCCGGTTTGCCAAAGGTGCAGACGACATCGGGTACGGTCTGCGACCTGACGATCCTCGGGAAATGAAGGCAAAAAATGCCGACAAGGCCAACACCTGGACGGATATTTCCTTCGAACAATACGCAGCGTTCGTCAAACCTTACACACTGGAGCGAACCGCCAAGGAGACAGGCGTTCCGGCTGAAAGGCTCAAGGCCCTGGCCGAGTTGTATGCCGACCCCAAGCGCAAGGTCGTGTCGTTCTGGACCATGGGTTTCAACCAGCACACTCGCGGCGTCTGGGCCAACAACCTGATCTACAACATCCATCTGCTCACCGGCAAAATCAGCGAGCCGGGCAACAGCCCCTTCTCGTTGACCGGCCAGCCATCGGCCTGTGGTACGGCACGCGAAGTCGGGACCTTCTCCCACCGCTTGCCCGCCGATCTTGTCGTCACCAACCCCAAGCATCGCGCCATCGCCGAAAAAATCTGGAAGCTGCCCGCCGGCACCATTCAGGAGAAGCCTGGTTTTCACGCGGTGGAACAGAGCCGCATGCTCAAGGACGGCGTACTCAACGTTTACTGGACCCAGGCCAGCAACAACATGCACGCCGGGCCGAACATCATGCAGGAAGTTCTGCCGGGCTGGCGCAACCCGGAAAATTTCGTGATTGTCTCCGATGTCTACCCCACCGTTTCCGCGCAAGCCGCCGACCTGATCCTGCCCAGCGCCATGTGGGTGGAAAAGGAAGGCGCCTTCGGCAACGCCGAGCGGCGTACGCAATTCTGGCATCAGTTGGTGACCGCACCGGGGGACGCCAAGTCGGACCTGTGGCAGTTGCTGGAGTTTTCCAAGCGCTTCACCACCGATGAAACCTGGCCCGCCGAGTTACTGGCCAAATCTCCTGAGCACAAGGGCAAAACCCTGTTTGAAGTGCTTTACAAGAATGGCCAGGTAGACCAGTTCCCGGTCGAGCAAATGGAAGCCGGATACAAAAATGATGAAGCCAAAGCGTTTGGCTTCTACCTGCAAAAAGGTTTGTTCGAGGAGTACGCCCAGTTCGGTCGCGGCCACGGGCATGACCTTGCCACGTTCGACCGCTACCACAGCGAACGAGGCCTGCGCTGGCCGGTGGTGGACGGCAAGGAAACCCGCTGGCGTTACCGCGAAGGGCTGGACCCTTATGTGGAGAAAGGCAGCGAGGTGCAGTTCTACGGCTACCCGGACAAGAAGGCGATCATCTTCGCCCTCCCCTACGAGCCGCCAGCCGAAGCCCCGGATGCCGATTACCCGTTCTGGCTGAGCACCGGACGCGTCCTCGAACACTGGCACACCGGCACCATGACCCAACGCGTCGAGGAACTGTACAAAGCGGTGCCGGACGCGTTGGTCTACATGCACCCCGACGATGCCAAGGCCTTGAAGGCGAGGCGTGGCAGTGAAGTGAAGTTGATCAGCCGACGCGGTGAAATCCGTGCGCGCATCGAGACCCGCGGGCGTAACAAACCGCCTCAAGGATTGGTGTTCGTGCCGTTTTTCGATGCCAACAAGCTGATCAACAAAGTCACGCTCGATGCCACCGACCCGATCTCCAAGCAGACCGACTATAAAAAATGCGCGATACGAATCGAGTTGATCAGCGTGGCCTGAGGAGAACCGTCATGCCTTTGCGAATCCTGCCGTTGCTCCTGCTCGCTGCGATTGGCGTGGTGATGGCTGCAGAAGTCAATTACCCCCTCGATGCACCGGGGCCGGATGGGCGCCGGCCCGGTGGTACCTTGACCCAGACCATGCCGGCTCCGCCCATTGCCAATGAAGAAAACAAGGACCTGAAGCGCGAGCGCAATTACCCGGACCAGCCTCCCACCATCCCCCACACCATTCGCGGTTATCAGATCGACCAAAACGGCAACAAGTGCCTGTCCTGTCACAGCCGAGCCAACAGCGCACGGACCCAGGCAACGATGATCAGCATCACCCACTACATGGACCGCGACGGCCAGGCGCTGGCGGCGGTGTCACCGCGCCGGTACTTCTGTAACCAATGCCACGTGCCGCAAACAGAAGTGCAACCCTTGGTGGGCAACAGTTTCGAGACGATCGACAAAATACTGCAAGACGACGCCAACGCCGCGCAGAAACCCTGAGGAGGCAACATGAAAGCACTGTTCGCCCTGCTTAAGGATTACTGGGGCATTCTGCGTCGTCCGAGCCTCTACTACAGCCTGGGTTTTCTGACGCTGGGGGGCTTTATCGCCGGGATCATTTTCTGGGGTGGCTTCAACACCGCGCTGGAGCTGAGTAATACCGAGAAATTCTGCATTTCCTGTCATGAGATGCGTGACAACGTTTTCGTCGAGCTGAAGGACACGATCCACTACACCAACCGATCCGGCGTGCGCGCTAGTTGCCCGGACTGCCACGTGCCCCACGAATGGACCCACAAGATCGCGCGCAAGATGCAGGCGTCAAAAGAGGTGTGGGGCAAGATTTTCGGCACCATCGATACGCGCGACAAATTCCTCACTCTGCGTCGCGAACTGGCCGAACATGAGTGGGCAAGGCTCAAGGCCAACGACTCTCGCGAATGCCGTAATTGCCACAACTTCGAGTTCATGGATTTTACCCGCCAGAGCAAACGCGCTTCGGCCATGCACTCAACTTCTCTGGCCAACGGTGAGGCTACCTGTATCGACTGCCACAAGGGCATCGCTCACAAGCTGCCCGATATGAGCGGAGTGAAAGGCTGGTAAGGATTTTTCGATCCGCACGCGCTTGTCCTATCCTTTTATCCAACCAACAACGCCGGTCACCGACATGCCCACCCCCGAATCCACCCTCCTCGACAGCTGGCACCACAACGCCCAATCCTGGATCGAAGCCATCCGCACCGGCGCCATCGAAAGTCGCCTCAAGGTCACCGACCAGGCAATCCTGCTGGCGGTACTGGGCCGCCAGCCCGAGCGTGTGCTCGACCTGGGTTGCGGCGAGGGCTGGCTGTTGCGCGCGCTGGCTGAACGGGGCTTCAAGGCGGTCGGTGTGGACGGCGATGCGACGCTGGTCGAGGCAGCGCGGGCGGCGGGCTCTTCGCCGGTGCATCTGGCGAGCTATGAAGCGTTGGTGGAGGCAAAGGTGGACGTCGGCCGCGACTACGACTTGATCTGCGCCAACTTCGCCCTGCTGCACCAGGACATCATCCCGCTGCTCGCCGCCATGAACGCCCTGCTCGCCCCTGGCGGCGCGCTGGTGATCCAGACGCTGCATCCGTGGACTGCGGCGGCGGGCGACTATCAGGATGGTTGGCGGGAAGAGACCTTCACTGGGTTCAAGGGGCAATGGCAACCCATGCCGTGGTATTTCCGCTCCTTGTCCAGTTGGCTCAATGCACTGGACATGGCCGGTTTTCAGCTGGCCGTCCTGCAGGAACCGCAGCACCCGCAAAGTCCTGTGCCGCAGTCATTGCTGTTGGTGGCCGAGCAGCGGGGTTCGTAACTCTTCAGTAATTCCCTTCCCGCACCAACCGCCTGACCTCAGCCTGTATGGCATAAGCCGGCGCCTCCACGGCATTGAAATCCTGTGTATACCGCTGGGCAAATCCTTCCACCCCCCATTCCTGATACTGCTGCACATGCTTTAATTCGTGAGCCCATAGCGCGATGTCCTGTTCTGCGGATTGAGCGTCCCGGAAGAGGATGATGTCGATCAGCGTCACGGCACCGACATCGGGGTTTTGCAGCATGGCAGTGGCCGCGTTGAATTGGCCGTTGTCGCTCACTTTGTAGCGCGCGGTATCGAGGACGCTGGGGTCGTACCAGCGCAGCAGTTGCTCCCGGATGTGCGGTGGAATGGGTTGGATGTCGGCGGTGGCTGCTTCAGCGCGGGCTTGGGTCAGCCACAGCGCCAGGGCAGGTGCCGCGATCTGGTAGATGCCATCAGGCACTGGCAGGCAGATGCAGCCGTCCAGGCACACTTGTGTCTCGCCAGCTGGACAGGCGTTGGTCTGGGCTGGCACGTCAAGCGTCAGGCAAAGAACCAACAGCGCCACCAGGCGCGTGATAATGGACGGCATTGGGCGCTCCAGGGACGGACGCAGCGCGAACAGTGGGTCACCATTGATCGACGATCCGCATGGCTTTAGCGTAGTCCCGAACCAAACGCCCCAGCGTTAATCCACGACGAACAACTTGGCACCGGTGGTGCTGAAAGATCGATGCCCCTCAGCGTTGCTGCCCACCTGATAGCTCATCCCGGCGGTGAGCGTGAACTGACGACCATCCTCCAGCTCCGTGTGCAACTCGCCTTCCAGACACAACAGGATATGACCTCTCCAACACCAGTGATCGGCCAGATACCCGGGACTGTATTCAACCATCCGCACACGCGTTGAACCAAACTGGCAGGTTCGCCAATAGGCGGTACCCGTCTGTCCAGCATACTGAACAGGTTCGACAGTCGACCAATCGGTCGTACCAAAGGGAACCGCCGTCAGATCCATCGTTGCCTCATCAATGAAGGAGTGTCTGTGGACCGTACCCATCCAGTACTACTTTCGATAGACACAGATGCCCCGTATTTATGAGATACAGGCGACGCACTCAAGCATGATAGTCAGAGGCAGCTTTCGGCCAAGAAGCGGACGTTCGATCTATGCCTGCTTTCAGCCCAAAAGAGAAGCTGGCCTTCTCCCGCAGGCCCGTATTGCTAAAGTTCCCGACTCACCAGCCGACAGCCTTCGTTCCCACTTTCACGGATGATTTTAATGTTTCGCTCTCTTTTTTCCGGCGTTGCTTTGCTCGCCATCGGCGCCGCCTGCACTGCCCAAGCCCAGACCGTCACCACGCCCGAACAACTGCTGACTGAATTCTCTCGTTGCGATGCGCATTTCTTCGAGAGCCTGCGCGATGCCCACCTACCAGCAGGTACCTTGCGCCTGAGTGACTACGGCTCGGTCAAGGCACCGACCATCATGAGTCCGCTGCAGGAAGGTGGCACTTACCAACATTTCGAAACGCCCCTGATCGTTAACGGCGTGCGTATGGTCGGCTATTACAACCAGGCCGAAACCATCAAGAACGTCGGCAATTTTCTGTTCTGGGGTTTCGTAGCCGATGGCTTGCCGCAAGAGGTGGCCGCAAAACTCAAGCCGCTGATCGTTGACAACGCACGCTTTGTCAGTCAGGGCAAAGCCATTACCCGCGCCGAAATTCGCCGCGTCGGTGACCCGATCGGCCAATGGCGCACCGAAGAACTGACCGGCCCCGGCGTCGCCACGCCGTTTGGTTTCGTAGACCGCGTGCTGATCGTCGACACGGGCGACACGACACCGCCGCTCGCGGGACACACCACCGTGTTCTGCTCGCTTCAAGGCACCGTGACCGCGCCGCTCTTGCAGGTCTATCGCCCTGACCTCAACGCTCATCTGCTCGACTGACAAGGATGCTTATCATGAATACTCGCTGGCCTGCACTGATCGCCTGCTCCGTCATCCTCACAGGTTGTGCAGGGATGCAGAACCCGCAAAAAGCCAACCTTGTCCACTGCGCTAATCAGTTTAAGGCGTCCAAAGCCGAAAACTACCCTCTGGTGCTGCAGGAAGGTGATCTATGCCTGCAGAAAAATACGCTGCCCGCCTCGCTGCAAAGTTTGATTTACGCGGTGCAGGCCGACGCCTACAGCAACCTCAAGCACTTTCCCGAAGCCGTGGCCGCCAAGGAAAAATCCATGCAACTGGCGGTCAAGCCTGATCCGCGCACCAACCTGGACTTGAGCGCCATGTATCGAGACGCTGGCAACCCGAAAAAAGCCCTTGAACTCGTGCAGTACAACCTTGACAACGGAATGGGAGAAGCCGGAAAGGGTTCCGGCTTCCACATGCCGACCTACTATCATCTGGGCCTGGCGCTGACAGACCTGGGTCAGTACCGAGAGGCCGCTGAAGCATTCAGCACTGGCCTTCAGCGCCAGCCGGACTATGCCTGGGCCTATTATGCGCGCGGGATCGCGTACGACCATTTGGGGGGCAGGGACGACGCCAAGGCCGACTTCATGAAGTTCTCGCAGATCGCCAACAAGAAGTACGTGCTGGAGGAGCACAAGGCCAAGCTCGCCGAGTACAGGATTTCCATGCCGTAATAGAAGAGCCGGCTTAGTGGCGAATGCGGTGGGTCAGCGAGCGCGGAGTGACCGATTGCGTCGCATCTCAGATGAGGGAACGATCACCTCTGCTTCATCTGCAACACTCCTTCTGCTTACACAGAATTTAGTTGTGTTGCATCGACCGGTTGAATCCACAGCCAAAAGCGGACATCGAGATAGCAAACTTCAAAGGGGCCAAACACTGAGGCCGTTGGCTATTTAAGCAGCGCCCCCCTAGAACTTTTCCCTATTTATCTGTCTATGTGGATAGGCACATCCGCTCGGTAAGCGCGAACCAGCCGGATTCCCGCACCCAGATGGCCACACGTCCAATTGTCAGTCAGAGGTTGTCTTCGCTCATGAAATTCCATGACCCACGGATGCTGCTCATCGGCCTGTTCGCGTTCGCGGCAGTGGGCTCGGCATCAGCAACACAGATGAAGACCTCAACCCCTGATTTCGCAACTGAAGTCACAGCCGTTCAGGCTCCTGTCCAGGCCGCCGGCAACCCTTGGCCGACCTTGGCCAGTATGGCCGGCAAGCAGCCAGGGCCGTTGCTTGCCCATGACGACCGATATTGGCATGACGGCCGTTGGCACGATCGTAGAGACGATTGGCGCCGAGACGACTGGCGTAGAGATCAGTGGCGTAGAGAGCAAGCCCGCCGAGAAGCTGAACGTCGTGATTGGGAGCGCCACCACGATCGGGCCATGCGGCACGGCTACGAGGACGATCGCCGCTACTATCGTCGCTAGTGCGAAGCCACGGGATTATCCGCCTGCAACACCTGCGACTTAACCAGCCCGAAGGACACTCAAAAACTCAACCGCGCACCAGGTAGGCTCCTGACGGCACCCGATGTCGCAGCTTCTTGCACTTGCCGGGTGCGGGCTGATGCCCGGGCGGGCGATCAGGAAACCAGATTCGGCATTTACCCGGTGGCGGCCAATGGCCGCGGGGGATCTGAACCTCATCGTACGCGGCCTCTGGCTCGACGGAAGCCATTGGCAATTCTCCTTCAGGCAGTGACCTGCCAGCCGTCGGCGAATCCGATACTGTCTCTGCGTTTGCGCTAGCTAAGTTGCCAGCGTTGGATTGTTCAGCAGCGGCCATTTCTGCTTCGCGGCGCCTTTTAGCCTCCTCTTCGAGCCCCTTCTGTACGGCGACCAGATCCTCTTTGGCGTTGGGTGAGGTATTCGAAGCCTTGCCCTGCTGCGCCGCCTGAATCAATTGGAAGTTGCGGTTGCGTAACTCGACGTTGCCACCCACCCGCATGTTCGAGCGCGCCGCCAACGTTTCTGCCTGCTGGTACTGCCCCTGCTGAAGACGCAACACACCAAGGTAATGCAGCGTCGCGGGATTGTTCGGCTGGATATGCAGGGCACGCTCCAGCGTGGCAGCGGCTTGGTCCAACTGGCCATTTTCATACTGCCGCGAGGCAGTTTCGATTAACGTGGTTGATGCGCTGTTACTTTGCGAGGGCGCTCTTCGCTCGGCAGCAACCGAGCAAAGCGACGCGACGGCGCAGAACGCCAGGAGGAGACCCGGCAGAAAACTCTTGGTTGGCATCAGGGGGCGGACTCGGATGATCTCGGACGGCACTGCCGTAAAACAGGCCACCAGCGCTGCTCGACATCGCCGATGCAGGGCCCCTGTTGACCTGGCCAATACCCTGAAGTTCCCGCTGCAACGGCCATTGCGGATGGCGTGGAATTCGCAGGCCACCGCAACCCGTCTGATTTTTTACCACCCCTCCCTGTCGATTCACGACTCGCCGTCAACAAGTCTCACTCTGTGGCAGTCAGACGGTCCAAGTTTTTGACCGCTTGATGAGCGAACATCAATCGGCATCAGGGGCTGGCCGGACTCGTTGTCTATCAGCACCGAACGCGTCTCCTGCGACTCGAACAGAAAACGTTCGCCCCACTGCCTCATGCTGACCACAACCGGAAAGATCTCCCGTCCTTTGTCCGTAAGAACGTACTCCTTGTAGGCGCTTCCATCTGACGCTGGTCGAACGTCGAATACCCCGACCTCGACCAACGCTTTCAGCCGCGATGCCAGAATATTTTTGGCCACGCCCAAGCTCTTTTGAAATTCGCTGAATCGGCGAATGTCATCAAAAGCGTCGCGGATGATCATGAGCGACCATCGATCCCCAATTGCCTCCAGTGTCCTTGCTACCGGGCATTCGCTGCGTTGCGGTGAAGCGTCTTCGACCATCTTTTTTGACCTTCCGGAATGTGGATTTGCCAAGTATGTCCACCAGACTGGCGCAATGTGGTTGCAATTTAAAACCTGATTCGACAACAATTGAATCTAGTTTTCAATTGAAACCAGTTTAACGCCATGGAGGTGTACATGACAGCAGATGCCGACTCAGCCACCAAACGGTTCTCCAAGCAGCCTTCGGGACTGCTGCATTCGGATACCGGAGAAAGCAGCAGGACCGACCGGTCTCCGGGGCTTTCTCCGTCGCTCACGTTATTGTTTTCTGTCACCTGCGCACTTGCAGTAGCCAACGTTTACTTCGCGCAACCGTTACTCGATTCAATGGCTCAGAGCCTGGGCGTGGCCTCATCAATGATCGGAGTTGTCGTGACTGCTACTCAGGTTGGTTACGCGCTGGGGTTGCTGTTCATCGTCCCACTGGGCGATTTGGTAAACCGTAAACGGCTGATTCTGACTCAGGTAGTGCTGTCTGCGGTTGCACTCGCGGCGGTCGGCGCAGCACAGCAATGGTTGGCCCTGTTGGGTGCCATGATCGTGATGGGCTTACTGGCAGTGGTTGTTCAAGTACTTGTGGCATACGCCGCCGTGTTGGCAACGCCATCACAACGGGGGCAGACAGTGGGAACCGTCACCAGTGGAATTGTCCTGGGCATTCTTCTGGCGCGGTTTACCTCTGGCCTGATTGCGGACATCGCGGGCTGGCGCGCCGTTTACTTTGTGTCCTCAGGATTGATGCTGACCATCGCGGCGGTGCTGTGGAAGGTGGTTCCTGTCACGGTGCCGCCAAGGCACCAAGACTCCTACCTGGCGCTCATAAAGTCGGTCTTCAAACTGTTCATCACCGAACGCACTTTACGCGCCAGGGGCCTTCTGGCCTTACTGATCTTTGCCGCTTTTTCCGTGCTGTGGACATCCATGGTGCTGCCGTTGAGCGCCCCGCCACTGTCGCTTTCACACACTGCCATCGGCATGTTTGGATTGGCCGGCGTCGCCGGTGCCCTTGCTGCCAGAAGAGCCGGTCGCTGGGCCGATCAAGGTTTTGGACAACGAGTTACCGGTATTTCGCTGGGGCTCCTGACGCTTTCCTGGTTGCCCATCACTTTTGCCGAGACGTCCTTGATCGCGCTGGTCTGCGGAGTGGTCTTGCTCGACTTCGCGGTGCAAGCAGTACACGTCACCAACCAGAGCCTCATTTTTGCTGCACGACCCGACGCCCAAAGTCGCATGGTCGGCGCATACATGTCCTTCTACTCGGTCGGTAGTGCGCTGGGAGCCGCAGCCGCAACCCAGGTTTATGCGCTTTGGGGCTGGATAGCAGTAAGCCTGCTGGGCGCCTTGATCAGCGCTACTGCCTTGGTTCTGTGGTTTCTCACGTTTCATTTTTCAACGACCCATCAAGGAAGATCAGCATGAAAGCCAGGCACCTGCTACTCGCCATCTCGATTACTGCCATATGGGGGGCGAATTTCTCGGTTATCAAACTGGGGCTCACCACCGTTGACCCATTCATTCTTGCCGGCATTCGCTTCACGCTATGCGCGCTCCCGGCGATCTTTTTCATTCCGAAACCTGATGTGCAGTGGCGCTACATCATTGGTTACGGCCTGGTCTTCGGTATCGGACTTTGGGGCGTCGTTAACCTTGGCATCAAGTCTGGTCTTTCCGCAGGCATCGCTTCGCTGGTGCTTCAGTTCAGCGCGTTTTTCACCATCCTGCTGGGTTCATGGATATTCAAGGAAACCATTTCCCGCTTTCAGTACGCGGGCATGGGTCTCGCTCTGTGTGGTTTGTTGAGCATCGTCTCCATCGTTGATGGGACAGTAACGACGGCCGGACTGATCCTGGTGCTGCTGGGAGCGGTCGCCTGGAGTGCGGCCAACGTGATCAACAAAAAAGCCAAGACCACGCAGGTCTTCGCTTTCCTGGTGTGGTCGAGCGCGTTTTCGCCCATCCCTCTTTTCGCGCTTGATTACGCTGTCAACGGCTCGACGGGGTACAGCGCATTGGTGAATCAACTCGACTACCGCGCCGTCCTGTCGATCCTGTTCCAGGTATACCCCAATACACTGTTCGGCTACTGGGTGTGGAACTCACTTATGAAACGATATCCCGTGTCTACCGTCGCGCCATTGTCGTTGTTGGTACCGGTATTCGGCCTGCTCGGTTCAGTCATGATTTTCAATGAGACCCTGTCACTTAACAAAATCGTTGCAGTCGTTTTCATCGTGTCGGGTCTTGGCGTCGGTTTATATGGACAGCGCGTCCTCAGTGCGGTGCTCAAGCGATCTGACCGATGCCCATCGTGATGTAACAGCACGAGATGGAGACCTTCTGAACACTGCTGAAGCCCGGGGTGGCTTTCGTGCTCAAGCTTGAGCAAGAAGACACCATAGATTCAGTCGATATGGATGACTGGCTAAGGGGTCGATAGTTGTCCTTCGCGACAGGCAACTATCGGCCAAAAGCTGACAGTCACTCCATAGCGGGACAAGGCCGCGGCATGGAAAGTCAGTGCCAGCAGGGTACCCATGTCATAGCAAATTGGGAGACGATGTACGTATACACACGCTCGCCCTCGTCGGGTTCCTGCTCTGACCGCAGGGGCTGTTGTTACGGAGATGAAATGACGTTTCCCCCCTTGCACAATTTTAAAGTGTTCGAAAGCGTAGCCCGCTTGGGTAGTCTGGCAGCCGCCGCGATTGAGTTGCACGTCACCACTGGCGCAGTGAGCCAGCAAGTCAAAGCGTTGCAGGCCAGCCTCGGAATAGAGCTGTTCGAGAAGCGCGGTCGTCAACTTGTGCTGACCGCCAACGGTCGACTCCTACAAAAGCATGTAGCGAACGCAATGAGCGAAATCAGCAACGCGGTGGCATCAATGCAGACCGGTTCCGCTGCAGAGCAAGAGGTCGTCGAGATCACCTTGTCCATTCCCCCTGCGGAGGGAGTGGAGTGGCTGACCACGCCGCTGCTGCGCTTCATGGAGGCGTCGCGCTCGGTGCGGGTGAGCGTGATCACCGCCCCGGGCATACCGCAAGTAGACTGGCGTCGCGCCGATATCGCGGTGGTCTACGGTTCTCCGCCATGGCCAGGCTTATGGTGGCGTCTGCTGCACGGCATTCGCATGACGCCAGTCTGCAGTCCGCAATTCTTGCGAGGGCCGAAAGCCATTCGGGAAGTGCCTGACTTGGCTCGACACCGCCTGCTACACGAAGACAATGGGCGCCAGTGGCAGCAATGGCTGGCCGATGTTGGCATCAGTCGTATCGGCGAAGAGGATATCTTCTTTGAAGATTTCGGCATGGTCTTGCAGGCAGCACGGGACGGTTTCGGCGTGGCGCTGAGCGATGAACTCGTTTCCGCCCGCGATCTCGATGAAGGACGATTAGTGCGACCGCTGTCGATCACCGTGCCTGCGCTGCACAATTACTATGTTACCTGTTCCGAAGCAGCGCGCGAACGCCCGGAAATCCGGGCGTTCATCGACTGGTTACTCGCTACAGCCGGGCAGCCCGATCAGTAACCGTAGCCACGACCATCAGTAAACTGGATGTTGGTGAGAATGCTGATGTCCTTCTCCACCTTGTAAAGCTCGGAACTCTTGATCAGTTCCGGATCGCTGAACGCTTCACCCTTTGCGCGCCCCGCCAGGATCAGAGCCATCTTGTCGCGAATCGCCTGTACGTCCGCGTAGGTCATGGCTGGCACCTTGGTTGGATCCTCGTCCGCATGAGCGCCATAGATGGCGGTCTTCTCATTGATAACCTTCAGCGTGGCGTCGAGAGAAGCAACGTAGTCTTTGAGATTTCCTGCCAACAGCCAGGACGGGTAGACGTGATCCCCGGCCAGCAAAATGTTGTGCGTCTCATCGAAGAGTGCCACTTCGTCCTGCGTGTGACCGGGCACGCTGATCAGACGCACCTTCAGACCACCAAGGTCGATGGTCTCGTCTGGCTGTATTAGCCGCGCGACCTTGAAGGGCGGTACGACCATGTGATCGAAGTTGCCCAGGTAAACCGGCTCAGGAACACGGTAGAAGTCATCCTTTCCCCTGAACTGACGAGTGAAGGGCGTATCCACCAAATAGATGCTTTTAAAATTGTGCAGGCCGCCAAGGTGATCGAAATGCAGGTGTGAGGGCAGCATCGAGAGCGGCTTGTTAGTGATTTTACGAGCCACCGAAGTGATGTCTTCTTTCTGGTTGGCCCCCGAATCAAACATCAATGCCTGATCCTCCCCCACCAGCAAATACGAAAAGTTCTTCTGGTAGTAGTTGGGTTCGCCGATGGCGTAGAGGAAGTTCGATAACTTATGCACCACAAAGGCCGGGCTTTGCGCAGTGGAGGCTTCCTGGGCCTGTATGGCAAATGGCGCGGAGAGGATAACGGAGGAAACCAGGGTCAGGACTTTTACGAGTTTGCGCATGGCGTGCGAACCTTTTCTCTTATTGTCAGCGGATGGCAGAGTGCTTTCTGCAGTGCCTATCTGAATGGCTGCCGGTGCGCACATCAATGGATGATTTTTAAAGCAGGACACTTCAGTTCAACTAAAGCGTGTGTCGAACCGTCAGCTACCTTTTCGATCCCTGAAAGTAAAAGTCGAAGATCGACCCCGTTCAGTCTACTGAGCGCAGCTGAGATAGAAGGCCTCGCCTCTTCAAATTATCCATCATATGAATAATGCATGTGCAAACATGTGATTTCCATAATTCCTGTGGATTGGAGAGTATTTGCCCATCGAAACCAGCCATCTCCAAAGGGGAATGCCATGTTCAGTAAGGCAGTAGCTCTCGCACTTATCCCGGTGGGTACCGCATTGCTGGCAGGCGCAGTCCTGCCCTTCCAGGCCGCCAGTAACGCAGCCGTGGGCCGAGCGTTAGGGCACCCACTTTGGGGGGCGTTAACGTCGCTGTTCGTCAGCTCCGTTGTGGTGGTGATTGCACTGCTAGTCATGCGGGTATCTGCGCCGGATGTCGGCAAGGCTTTGCAGGGATCCTGGTGGTTATGGATCGGAGGCATTTTGGGCGCCGTGTACGTAGGCAGCGCAACGGCCATCACTCCCCAGCTAGGGGCTAGCGGATTTCTACTGCTCGTCGTCGCGGGACAAATTTTGGCCTCCGTCCTGGTTGACCATTACGGATTGATGGGACTCCCCAACAAACCGATCACTTTCACTCGACTGGCAGGCGTCGTGCTCATCTTTGGTGGTGTGTTGCTGGTTCAGGGCATCGGCACGCCAACGGTTGAGAACAGCGTTACCCAAATCAGGCAGTAACCCGCCTTACCCGTTTATGAAAACCCGCAACGCAACCGCAACTTTCTGCCTCACGATAGGAGAAACAAAGATGAACTTCGTAAAACTTCAGTTCAGCGATGGCCGTCCCGATGTTGAAGGTATCGATAGCGTCAACGCTGTCTTGCGGAGCGTGGGTGTGCGCGCCAGCACTGTCTCGATTCCCGAAGAAGCCAAGCCGATTCTCAAAGCATCGCTGATTAACGCCATCAGTGAAGAAGATCAAAACAAGCTGCTTTCAATATTCAGTCTCAACCGTGCTGAACTACTGGAGCAAATCCACCTCGCAGGCCGTACTCCTGAGGTGCACCGTGGTGGCTACCTGGGTACTCGTGAGGGAGATACCGCGCCCTATCCAAAAGTTTACGACATGAAAGCCATGACCCCAGAGATGCGGACTTGGGCTCTGAATCGTTATGGCCGTCTTCATGTAAACACTTCGGACAATGGCGCGGGCATTGATGAAGTGATGACGGTGGTATCCGGTGGTGCTTTCACCTGGATGTTTGTGCTGCCAGATGGCGTCCTCGCACGTCTGACTGTGCATGAGATCAACCCTGAAGGGCCTGCCGTGCGCCTCAGCTATCCAGGCTTCGGCATGCACGCCGGCTACATGGATCCGCACCAAGGCGTGATTGTTGCCTACGCCCATGGGCCGGAAAGCTTCACCATTCGCTTCGATGAACCCAGTGTGGCGCATGCCGAGTTGCTCGATACCAATCCTTGGGTCGACTTCTCGGGTGAGGTGCCTCAACTGTTTTCGAAGGTCAACTGAGTCACCTAACTTGGTGCACGCATCGTGAAGAGTGCCCATCTGGAGATTCGAAACTGGATGGGGACTCAAATCAGTGATCCGACAGGAGTGATCGTAATGCGCAGTTTTTCAATTCAACGTATCGACCATGTTGTACTGCGGGTGCAGGACATTGAGCACAGCCTGGCTTTCTACACATCGGTACTGGGATGTGATGTCAAAAAGCGCCGTGACGACCTTGGCATGATTCATCTGAGCGCAGGGACATCCATGATTGACCTGGTTGATGTGAACGGGCCGATCGGTCGTCAGGGTGGGTAGCCGGCGGGTAAGCAAAGACACAATGTTGATCACTTCTGCCTTCGCGTTGCGCCGTTTGATGAACAGGCCATTCTCCGCCACTTGGCTGCTGCCGGTGTCTCTGCTGAAGAGGCCGTGATGCGGTATGGGGCGGAGGGAACAGGTTTGTCGATTTATCTCAATGACCCCGATGATAATCAGATCGAGCTGAAAGGCCCTGCCCTGCAACCCTGACGGGATGTCAGCTTGGCTGAGAGCATTCGAAAACTGCTTCGCGCAGCCAGCGATGTGCGGCATCCCCCTCTTTCCTGGCGTGCCAAGCCTGCTGATAGGCGAATCGGGGGATATCAATGGGCGGGTCGAATTGCCGCAGCGATTTGTGATTTCGCATCGGACCTACCGCGCGACTGGCGACCGTAAGAATCAAATCAGTACCTGCAAGCACGTCGACTGCAGCGCTCCAGTGGGGCAATGCCAAGGCAATGTGACGCTTCAAACCTTGGGTGGTCAACGCCCGCTCAATCTCATCGTTCGCATCAGGGCGCAGCGCGAGCATGACATGCGGGCGAGATAGCCAATCATCCAATGAAAGCCCCCCTTGCGCGGGCAGTACTTTTTTGTCGGCGAGACAGATGAATCCTTCGGAAAAAAGATCTTGTAGCGCAATGGCACCCGGAACTTCGGGGAAGATGCCCAATGCAAGGTCGAGCTCACCGTCCAGAAGCTGAGAAATCATCATTTCTCGACTGGCCTGGCTGATGGCCAAATCAATTCCCGGCGCTTCCTGGCGAATTTTCCGGGTAAGCGGAGGCAGAAGGATTCGCGCGGCATAGTCCGATAGCGACAATCTGAAACGACCCTTTGCCGTTGATGGCTCAAAGGCGGGAGCGCCCAACAGCGAGTTCAGGTTGCCCAATGCATCCTGAAGCGGCTGAGCCAAACTTTGTGCCCTTGCCGTTAAAACCAATGACCCGTTGCGCCGTATGAGCAAAGGGTCATCGAAATGGGCTCTGAGCAAGCCGAGAGCATGACTGACTGCCGGCTGGCTTTTATGCAGCCGGACAGACGCTCGCGTGACGTGTTTTTCGGCCAATAACGCATGAAGTGTCACCAGCATATTGAGGTCAATCCTGCGCAGTTCATCCATTGAATGAATACTCGAGTCGCTAGGTAGTGAATTCAATCAATTTAACACATGAACAGGCACGTACGCCGAACGCTGAGCGACCTGTCTAACGGAGAAATTTATGGTAGGCAAAACAGCGCTTTATCTTTTTTTACCAATGCTGACAGCCTTCATGGCGGGCACGCTGATCCCGATACAAGCCGCTAGCGGCGCCACGCTGGGACGCATGCTCGGCCACCCTTTATGGGGAGCCGCTGTCGCGCTCAGCATCGGCGTCGTTGCGATATTGATAGTGGTCGTCCTTATGCGCTTGCCCGTGCCTGACTTCCAAAGTGCAGTACGCGGCCCGTGGTGGATGTGGATCGGTGGTGTGACAGGGGCCGTTTACGTGGCTACTTCCTTAGCGCTACTACCAAAAGTCGGAGCGAGCGGGTTCCTGCTGTGTGTAATAGCCGGGCAGATGATTGCAGCGCTGCTACTCGACCACTTTGGCCTGCTCGGATTGACGGCAAAGCCAGTCAGTTTTGGGCGTTTGATGGGTGTGGGAATCATGCTGCTTGGCCTCGTCGTCGCACAGCTCTGCAGTCTTGGTGTTTCACAGTCTGCATGGAAGGACAAAGAAGTGCTTACAGAGCAAGTGTCGAATAGAAATACGTTGAATTAAGGATGCAGGGGCATCGCTTGAGTCGACTGGCGGCTCTGCACCCAGCTAATCGAAGCGCCCTGCTCCTATCGTCCGCTTTGGCCGTTTTCTGTCAGTGCTGACAGGCAGCTTCACGCCCTGAGGAAGTCAGTCAACCTAAATCAAGACTCTTGAGGAGCGGTGACCCACGCTTCCTCAAAGCATTCAAATAGGTGGTTTCATCGTAAGGC
>NZ_LMCV01000037.1:0-54212 GCF_001424925.1 Pseudomonas sp. Root329
ATAGCTACTTTGTTCATGGCAACGGTCTCCGGTGAGCCCCCTGTGAAAGCTTAGTGGGCGATCACAGAGGGCAGCGGGGGTAGCCATTTCATTATTTGACCGGATTTCTTCAGGGCGAACGCGGTTGAATAATGTGGGAGCGGGCTTGCTCGCGAAGGCGGTGTGTCAGTCAGCGTTGATGCTGAAGCTGATGGCCCCTTCGCGAGCAAGCCCGCTCCCACAAGGTCGGGTTCGATCACATTCTGCTATCAGTCCTCGAGTGCGCGGACCCGCTCGTGGCGTTGCTGCTCGTCGGGTTGCGCGGAGGTCTGCAAGGTGAAATCGAAGTCGATTTCGGCAAAGCGACCGCTCACACCATGGGCCGCCGCACGCTGTTGATCGTCGCTGAAGGTGATCTTAGCGATCAGCTCATCCCGAGTGGCATAGGCGAAATCGTCGTGCAGGTACTGATCACCGTCGAGGTTGATCTGGGTAGTCAGGTGACGATGATCCGGCGCGGAGATGAAGAAGTGAATGTGCGCCGGCCGTTGCCCATGACGGCCCAGTTGATCGAGCAGTTGCTGGGTCGGACCGTCCGGCGGGCAGCCATAGCCCGACGGCACGATGCTGCGAAAGCGATAACGACCCTCAGCATCGGTGACGATCCGACGACGCAAGTTGAACTCCGATTGAGTGGTATCAAAGTAGGAGTAAGTGCCGCCGGTGTTGGCGTGCCAGACATCCACCACCGCGCCGGCCAACGGTTCGCCGGCGGTGTTCTTGACCTGGCCCTGCATGAACAGCACCACACCCGGATCGACGCCGTCATCCAGTCGCGCTTCGCCGTCCGACAGCGGCGCACCCGCCACGTACAGCGGGCCCTCGATGGTCCGCGGCGTGCCGCCGGCCTTGCCGGCCTGCTCGTCTTCGGCGTCCATCAGCAGGTCAAGGTAATGCTCCAGACCGAGCCCGGCCACCACCAACCCGGCCTCTTGACGCGCACCCAGCACGTTGAGGTAGTTGACGGCTTTCCAGAACTCTTCCGGCGTCACGGCCAGGTCTTCGATGATGTTCACCGAATCACGCAGGATGCGGTACACCAATGCCTTGGTCCGCGGGTCGCCGGCGTCGTTGAGCAGGCCGCTGGCCTCTTCGAGAAATTTCTGGACTTCGGCAGTGTGGGAAATCTTGACGTTCATTTTGGTGGGTTCCTCATCTTGTAATTATTAGCGTAGCGAACTGAACAGGCTGGGTTCAGCGGTCATCCTCGCGAATGGAAGAAGGATGCCGGCACATCGCGTCGACCTCGATCGCCATGTACGGAAACAGCGGCAATTGCATGAGCAGGTCGTGCAGTTCCTGCACGCTGTCGACGTCGAAAACGCTGTAATTGGCATAGTGCCCGGCGATGCGCCACAGGTGACGCCACTTGCCTTGCTCTTGCAGGCGCTGGGCCAGGGCTTTTTCGTCAGCCTTCAGCTTCGCGGCTGCTTCGGGATTCATGTCGACCGGCAGGTTCACGGTCATTTTTACGTGGAACAGCATAATGCTCTCCTCAGGCTTGATGAATGGCAGTAGACGTTTTGTCACGGCGGAAGAACGCCAGACGTTCTTCATCGAGGCTCAGGCCCAGCCCCGGTGTTTTCGGCACGTGCAACTCAAAATCGCGATAGACCAGCGGCTCGCTGAGAATGTCTTCAGTCAGCAGTAATGGACCGAACAGCTCGGTGTCCCACGCCAGCTTGTTCAGCGTGATAAAGGCATGGGCCGAGGCCAGGGTGCCGATGCCGCCTTCGAGCATGGTGCCGCCATACAGGCCGATACCGGCCGCTTCGGCAATCGCAGCGGTTCGCAGCACGGCGCGCGGGCCGCCGTTCTTGGCAATCTTCAAGGCAAACACCGAGGCCGCGCCTTCACGGGCCAGGTTGAACGCATCCTCCACGCATTCGATGGATTCATCGGCCATGATCGGCGCCGGGCTCATGGCGTTCAGGCGCGCCATGCCGGCGCGGTTGTTGCGCGAAATCGGCTGTTCGATCAGGTCGATGCCGTTGGTTCCCAGGATCCGGCAGGCGCGCAACGCGACCGCTTCATCCCAGGCCTGATTGACATCCACCCGCACACTGGCGTGATCGCCCAGGGCTTTTTTGATCGCAATGACGTGGGCCAGGTCGCGGTTGACCTCACCGGCACCGATTTTCAGTTTGAAGATCCGATGGCGGCGCAGATCGAGCATTTTTTCCGCTTCGGCGATGTCCTGGCCGGTGTCGCCACTGGCCAGGGTCCATGCCACTGGCAGGGCATCGCGAACGCGGCCGCCCAGCAACTCGCTGACCGGCAGCCCGAGGCGTTTGCCCTGAGCGTCGAGCAAGGCGGTTTCGATACCTGATTTAGCGAAGGTGTTGCCACGGATGCTGCGCTCCAGGCGCAACATCGCGGCGTTCACGTTGGCGCTGTCCTGGCCCAGCAGCAGCGGCGCGAAGTGTTTGTCGATGTTGGTCTTGATGCTGTCAGGGCTTTCGTTGCCGTAGGCCAGGCCACCAATGGTGGTGGATTCGCCAATGCCTTCAATGCCGTCGGCGCAGCGCACGCGAATGATCACCAGGGTCTGGTTCTGCATGGTGTGCATCGCCAGTTTGTGCGGGCGGATGGTCGGCAGATCGACGATGATCGTCTCGATCGATTCAATGGCTGTTGCAAGCATGTCGATACCCGTCAGGTTCTTAAAGTTCTGGAACCGATTCTGGTACGGCTTTTTTCGGGAAGCCAATATAGAATTGGTCTGGCTTGATACCTTTAAGGTATGCAACCGACTTGTGTCTGGAGGCTTTATGGAACTGCGTCACCTGCGGTATTTTCAGGTGTTGGCTCAAACCCTCAATTTCACCCGTGCCGCCGAGCTTCTGCACATTGCCCAACCGCCACTGAGCCGGCAGATGCAGCAACTGGAGGACGAACTCGGGGTGTTGTTGCTGGAGCGCGGGCGGCCGCTGAAGCTGACCGACGCCGGGCGGTTTTTCCATGAGCACTCCACCGCCCTGCTCGAGCAACTGGGCAAGGTCTGTGACAACACACGACGGATCGGTCTGGGGGAGAAAACCTGGCTGGGCATCGGTTTCGCCCCGTCGACGCTCTACGGCGTACTGCCGGAACTGATTCGCCGTTTGCGCAGCGGCGAGCCCCTGGAGCTTGAACTGGGGCTCTCGGAAATGACCACGTTGCAGCAAGTACAGGCGCTCAAGGCCGGGCGCATCGACATTGGTTTCGGCCGAATCCGCATCGACGACCCGGCGATCATCCAGACTGTGTTGACCGAAGATCGGTTGGTCGCGGCCCTGCCCGCCGGCCATCCATTACTGGCCGGGCCGATCAGCCTCCGCGAACTGGCGAAAGAACCGTTCGTGCTGTACCCCGGCAACCCGCGCCCGAGCTACGCCGACCATGTGATCGCGTTATTCGAATCCTATGGTGTGAGCATCCACGTGGCGCAATGGACCAACGAGCTGCAAACAGCTATCGGTCTGGTGGGAGCGGGAATCGGCGTCACCCTGGTGCCGGCCTCGGTGCAATTGCTGCACCGCGACGACATTGGTTTCACGCCGCTGCTGGAAGACAACGCGACCTCGCCGATCATTCTCAGCAGGCGCGTGGGCGACGTATCGCCGGGGTTGAATCATTGCTTGCAGATGATTGATGAACTGCAACCGCGGGCCTAGCCGGCAAACGCCCGGCGCCCGGCACGCATTTCAATGCGCAACTCGCCAATCAGATTGGAGATATCGCGAACGCTGGTCAGCCGTTCGGGTGATACACCGGTAATCAACAGATCAATGCGCCCGGTGGCGGGTTCGTAGACTTTGATCCGCAACGTTTCGTCCGGATTCACTGTGCAGGCACAGGAAAGCGGTTGAAAACCGGACTCAACAATGCGGCAAAGCTCAGGAACTGAAACCATGACTGGCGCCTCCGTGGCAGGTAATCGGATCCAACTTGCTCAGCATAGATGCGCTTTTCCAATCCTGCGCCCGCCAATGGTCAGAAAAAGTGTTAGCTGTTTCTCACTTTGGCAACCTTTCAGTGAGAATCCCCATCCCAGATCCAATTCCAGATCCCCGGCAATTTAACCGCCTCTGAACCGTCGCGAACGGTACGCGCCATGGCCGCCCGTTGCAGCGCTGCCGTGTCGTCGTAAAACGGCTTTTCTGCGATTTTCACACCGGTAGCCTGTGCGCTGTCGAGAAGGATTTGCAGGTACTCGCGCGCGTGCCGGGCGGTGTAGCGATTGAGGTCGTGGAACGTCACCACCACCGGAATCACCCCATCCACCACCGGCAACTCGCCAAAAGCGATGCGCTCGCGCACTTCGGACATTGTGCGCAAGAAGTGGGCCCGCCGCCGGGGACTGGCGTTGAAACCCCAGATTTTGCCGTCATTGGCGCTCAGGTCGGTGAGCAATACGTGCATGCCGTGCTGCTGATAGGCGGCGAAGACCCGTTTGTCATAGTTCCAGAATGGCGGACGTACCAGGGTCGGCGGCGCGCCGGTGATCGCGGCGATGTCGGCGCTGCCCTTAGTCAGCGACTGCTCCAGCTCCTCCGGACTCAGAGACCGATGATTGGTGTGCCCGTGGGTCGCCGTGTGGAAACCCAATATCTGCCCTTCTGCGTGTTCGCGGCGCATGACCTCGCGACCGATATCGCTGTCGCCAGCACGTGGCGCACCCGTCTGCACGAAGAACACGGCTTTGAGGTTCGGTTGCACCGGGTTCGTCGCCAGACTGTCGAGCACCGTCATCGTTGGATTCCAGAAACTCGATGCGCTGGGACCGTCGTCGAAGGTCAGCAGAAAACGGACCGGCGGTTGCGCGCTCAGACGCTGTTCGGTCTGCGGCGTCATTTCAATGGGAGAAGCGATGCACCCAACCAGACCGGTGGCGATGATGAGTGCAGAGAGAACCTTGAACAGCTGTTTCATGTTTTGCCCATTTATCCTTCGTCGGCCCGCAGGTCGCTGCGGGCCGAGGTTGGATAAGGGTACACAGTGTTTGGTTCCAGCGTCGCCTCATCGGGTGCTCATAGCTCCAGGTCGAGCAGCGCCGCACCCAACGCCTTGCCGTGGGCGTCGAGCGCCAGGGAGCGGGTCACACCGCCGCGCAGAATGCCCGGCAAGACGAAATTGAGCGCATGGACGTTCGGCAACTCGTAGCGCCGTACCGGTGGACTGTGTGGGCCGAGCAATTCGGCGAAATGCTCGGTCACCCGCTCCACCGTCAGCCACTGACACAGTCGCGGATAGTCTTCGGCACGAAAGGTGATCACCGAAATGTTGGAGGTGTCGCCCTTGTCGCCCGTTCGCGAATGGGCCAGTTCACGCAGTTTGATGCGACTCATGCGATGTCCTCCAAATGAACTTGCAGAGTGACGGCATCGCGCGGTAGCAACAGCGAAGCCACCCCCACCACCTGCCGCACCGACTTGCTGGCCCCGCCACCGCCGTAAGGGCCATTGGTGTAGAGGGTTTCCACTTCATTGCCAATCCGCAGCGCTTCGGCGCGATCGGCGCAACGTGCCGCCACTCGCAGGCGCACTTCCCAGGGTTCACTGTCCGTCCGTGAACCCAATTCAGTACCGTGCAAGGCATCGACGCCGATCAACTCGGCGCGGATCTCCTCAAACACCACGCCCGTCAGTTTCAAGCGCTCCAGTACCACCTCTCGTGCCAATCGCCCTCGTGCCAACGCACCCGGCCCGCCATAGGACATCTGGCCCTCGCCGATCCAGCCGTCGAGATAACCCACCGAGACTTTCAGTGACGGCGGTCGCGCCCGGCCGTCAGCGCCTTGGGCCGATACCCGGTCCGGACCTTGGGCCGTGAAGAACACACCCGAAAAATCGGCACTGACATCCGGTGTCAGGTAAGCAGCCGGGTCATGCACTTCATAGATCATCTGTTCGGTGCAGGTCGCCGTATCGATGCGTCCGCCAGAGCCGGCGACCTTGCTGATCACCGCGCGTCCCGTGGTATCCACCTCGGCCAGTGGAAACCCCAGGCGCGCCAGATCCGGCACATCCTTGAACCCCGGGTCGGCAAAATAGCCACCGCTGATCTGGCCCGCACACTCGAGCAAATGCCCCACGAGTGTGCCGCGTCCCAACAGCGACCAATCATCCGCCGCCCAGCCGAATTCGAACATCTGTGGTGCGAGGAACAGCGAAGGGTCCGCCACACGGCCGGTGATGATCACGTCGGCATCGGCGTGCAACGCGTCGATGATGCCCTCCACACCCAGATAAGCATTAGCCGAAATGACACGATCACCCAGGGACGCCAACGTGCTGCCGTTATCCAGGGTCTGCGACAGATCGCGCAACAGTGTCGCCAGCACATCGTCACCGGTCAGCGCCGCCACTTTCAGCCCCGACAAACCCAATTGTGCGGCGATCCGTCGGACTTCCCGTGCCGCGGCCAGCGGATTGGCCGCGCCCATGTTGGTGATCACCCGCAAACGTCGGCGCTGGCCATCGGCGCCACGACCGACAAAGGGCAGCACGCGACGCATGCGCTCCCCCAGCAACGGGTCGAAACCCGCATCGGGGTCAACCAGCCGCGCTTGCTGTGCCAGGGCAATAGTGCGCTCGGCCAGGCATTCGAACACCAGATAATCCAGCTCGCCGTGCTCGGCCAATTCGATGGCCGGTTCGATGCGGTCGCCGGAGTAACCGGCACCGGAACCGATGCGTAAGGTTTTCATTCAGAAGACTCCAAGAAGCAGCGCTGTCAGGGTCATGAGCACCGAGGCCGCGAACAGAAAAGGGATGGTGAAGCGCTGGTGATCCGCCAGTTCGATCTTGCACAACCCCACCAACAGAAAAGTCGCGGGGGTCAGCGGGCTGACCGGGAACCCGGTGGTGTGCACCCCCAGCAATGACGCTTGGGCCACTTGCACAGGGTCGACGCCCAAGGCCCGGCCGACTTCAGCCACCACCGGCATGATGCCGAAATAGAAGGAATCGGGATCGAACAGCAGGCTCAAGGGCATGGAGATGAAGCCCACCACCATCGGAATCAACTTGCCGTGCCCGGCGGGAATCTGCGCCACCGCGACCTCAGCCATGGCCTTGAGCATCCCGCTGCCCTGCATGATCCCGGTGAACACACCGGCCGCCAGAAGAATGCTGGCCATGGTCAGCGCCGTTTTCGCATGGGCGTCGATGCGTGCGCGTTGGGCATCGACGTTGGGGTAGTTGAGGCACAAAGCGAGCACGGTACCGAGCATGAACATCACCACAGGGTCCACGAACCCGGCAATCATCACGCCCATCACCACCACGGTCAGCACCAGATTGACCCAAAACAGATGCGGTTTGCGCAGTGCGACCTCGACGTCGCTCAGCACCCGTTTCGGCATCACGTCCACCGACGCCCCGGCACCAAGGCCCAAGCGCCGCTCTTCGCGACGACCGAGGAACCAGGCGCAGGTAAAGACGAACCCCAGCCCCACGATCTGCACGGGGATCAGTGGTTGAAACAGGTCGGCTACCGGCACATGCAATGCCGCCGAGGACCGCAGGACCGGGCCGGTCCATGGCAGGAAATTGACCCCGGCGGCCATGGCCGTGACGCAGGCCAGAATGCGCTTATCCATGCCCAGCCGCGTATACAACGGCAGCATGGCCGGGATGGTCACCAGGAAGGTGACGGCCCCTGAACCGTCCAGATGCACCAGCAACGCCAACAGCGCGGTGCCCATGACAATGCGCGTCGGACGGGTCCCCACTCGGTGCAGGATCCGGTCGATGATCGGGTCCAGCATGCCGGCGTCCGTCATCACGCCGAAGAACAGAATCGCGAACACAAACATCCCGACCACCGGGGCGACGTTCTTGATACCGGTAATGATGAAGGCACTGGTCTGCAGACCGAATCCGCCGATCAGTGCAGCGATGATGGGCAAGGCGATCAATGCAACCAGGGGTGAAAGGCGTTTGCTCATGACAGCAGCAAGCAAACAGAGAATGGTAATGACACCGAGTGTGGCAAGCATGGGCAGATCCTGTTCGGCCTCTCTGATCGCCTGGGCGATGAGACGCGCTGTTGTTGTTTTCACCGAGTATTGGAATTGCAGGTAATCTTTGTAAATTGAAATGTTCGGCGGTCATCATTCGGAAAAACAAAATGAAGAACTCGATCCAACACATCCGCGCTTTTCTGGCCGTTGCACAAACCGGTAGTTTTTCCAGGGCGGCGGTGGTGCTGAACCTCTCGCCTTCGGCGTTGACCGTGCAAATTCAACAACTGGAGGATTGGCTCGGCGTCGCCCTGCTCGAACGCAGCCCACGCCACGTCAGCCTCACCAGCGCCGGGCAAAGCGCATTGCTGCCGATGGAGAAGTTGCTGCTGGACCTTGAAAACATCGTCACCGCCTCGCGGGACTTGGCGTCGTTGCGCCGCGGCGTCGTGACCATCGCCGCCCTGCCCTCGCTGTGTGCCTCAACCTTGCCGCCACTTCTGAAGCAGTTTCGCGAGCAGTTTCCGGGCGTGGAAGTTCGTCTGCGGGACGTCGTCGCCCAACGCATCGACACGCTGGTTCGCGATGGCGAGGTGGATTTTGGCCTCGGCGTCCGGGCACGAATGAGCCATGGGCTGGAATTTCAGGTGGTCATGGAAGATCGGCTATGTCTGTTCATACCCATCGATCACCCACTGGCCAAGCGACGCTCAGTCACCTTGGGCGAGCTGACGGCTCAACCGATTATTCTGACCGGGCGCGACAGCAGCGTGCGCGAATTGGTCGAGCAATTGTTCGCCGACGCACAACTGCCGTTGTCGCCGGGACTGGAAGCCAATTACATGTCGACGGTGCTGGCGCTGGTGCGTCAGGGGCTGGGCATGAGCCTGCTGCCCGAGTCGGCGGACGACGGTCGCGATGATCTGGTCAAAGTGCCGGTGGATCATCCGGGCATCACGCGCGCCATCGGCCTGATCACCCGCACAGGGCAAGCCATGGCGCCCGCCGCGCTACGGTTCATCGAGATGCTGCAAAGCACCTCGACCGGCGTGCAGAAATTCGGGCAAGAAGCGACCCGGCAATGACGCAACGCTGCACGCTTACTCAGCCAAAGCCTGCTGAAACGAGCTGTCGATAATCGGCGCAGTCGCCAACGCAGCCGGCAGCGCTTTTACCTTGAACAGGAAGTCCGCGGTGCTTTGCAGATCCTTTGCTGCCTGCGCATCCACCGGGCCGACGGTCATGTGGGCCTGGCGCAACCAATGACGCGAGACGTTCTGGTCAAGGTTGGCTTTCTTCGCCCAGAGATCGGCGTACTCGTCGGTGTGGTTGTCGACCCAGGCCCGGGCCTTTTTCAGGCGCACCAGAAAGTCGGCAATGGCTTCGCGTTTGCTGTCGATCGACGGTGTCGAGGCGGCGATGGCGCTCAGGCCGGGCATCAGGTTCTTGGCGGTGAGGATCGGTCGGGCACCGGAGAACAGAATCTGCTGGGAGATGTAAGGTTCCCAGACCGGGAACGCGTCGATGCTGCCCTGAGGCAACGCGGCGGCAGCATCGATCGGCATCAGTTTGATGAAGTCGACATAGTCTTCCGGCAGGTCAGCTTTTTCCAGGGCGCGCAGGGTCAGTTGCTGGCTCCAGGCACCGGGCCAATAAGCGACTTTCTTACCCTTCAGATCGGCGATGGTTTTGACCGGCGAATCCTTGGGCACCAGCAAGGCAATGGTGTCGGGGTTCTGCCGCGACACGCCGATCAGTTTCACCGGCGCCTGCTTGGCGGCGAGGAACAGAAAACCCGAATCGCCGAGAAACCCCAGATCCAGCGCGCCGGTGTTCAACGCTTCGGCCAGCGGCGCGGCGGCCTGGAAGTGCTTCCAGTCGACGGTATACGGCGCATCTTTCAGTACGCCAGACGCCTCCACCGAAGCGCGAACGTTGTAGTAGTTCTGATCACCGACGTGCAGGACGACGGGCTCGGCGGCGTAAGCCAGTGGTGCGGCGAACAGTGCGCTGGTCAGCAGACTGCGCACGAATCGGGACAGGTTCATCGGGGGCTCCTTGAGGGTTATTGCGATAGACCATAACGCTCTTACAGAAGCCATTTGAAATTCAATTTATGCATAAGCTCATGACCAGCAGTGAACAGTGTTTGCCCAGCAACAGCGACTAAACAGACTGTTTTCCCTTGAACATTTCTCTGCTCCTGCTTCATCGCCAAGGCCTTGAAAATACTCGTCACGTAAAACATGGCACAGAGCCTGCAATATTCCTTTTATGCAGGAAGCATTTATAAAAAATGATTTTTTGGAAATAAGAATCTCGCCGCCTTGCCCGGAGCTGTCCCATGAAACCCACCTTCCGTTTTCCCCACGTCAGGTCACTGCTCAGCGCCTGCGCCCTGGCGCTGAGCCTGCATCCGCTTGCCCAGGCCGCTGAAGCGCCACCGGCCGAAGTGCATCTGGATTACGCCTATTACTCGCCCGTAAGCCTGGTGCTCAAACACTTCCGCTTTCTGGAAAAAGCCCTGCCACAAACCAAGGTCAGCTGGGTGCTGAGCCAGGGCAGCAACCGCTCGCTGGAATACCTCAACAGCGGCGGCGTCGACTTCGCCTCCTCCGCCAGCCTCGCCGCCGTGCTGAGCCGCGCCAATGGCAGCCCGATCAAATCGGTTTACGTCTACAGCCGCGCCGAATGGACGGCGCTGGTGGTGCGCAAGGATTCGCTCTACAAGACCGTGGCCGATCTGAAAGGCAAAAAAATTGCCGCCACCAAGGGCACCGATCCGTACCTGTTTACCCTGCGCAGCCTGCAACAGGCAGGCCTGAGCAAAGACGATGTGGAACTGGTGCATTTGCAGCACCCGGACGGTCGCACCGCGCTGGAAAAAGGTGACGTCGACGCCTGGGCCGGACTCGATCCGCACATGGCGGCGAGCCAGGTTCAGGCCGGTTCCCGGTTGCTCTATCGCAACACTGATTTCAACAGCTACGGCGTGGTCAGCGTCACCGACAGCTATGCCAAAGAACACCCACAGACCATCGAAACCGTACTGAATGCCTACGAGCAAGCTCGCGAGTGGGCGGTAAAAAATCCGGAGGAACTGGCGAAGCTACTCGCTGGCGAATCCGGCCTGCCGCTGGAAGTGGCCAAGCTGCAATTGTCGCGCACCGACCTGAGCAGCCCGCAACTGACCGCCAAGGACGTGATCGCCTCCAAGGCTGCCGCACCGATTCTGGTTTCCGAAGAACTGGTTCGTCGTGGGGTGAATGTCGATCAAGTGATCGACCAACTGATCGACACCGGCTTCAAAGAAACCGTGGCTCGTGTAGGAGCTGTCGAGTGAAACGAGGCTGCGATCTCTTGATCTTGATTCGTCGTGACCGGAGAACCCAATGACCAGCAAAAGCAAACACCTGTCCGCCCCGCTGGCATTGCCCGCACTCCGACGCCTCAACACCGCCTGGCGCCTGCGCCTCAAAGGCCTGGCCTTGCCGGTGCTGATCCTCCTCGCGCTGGAATTCGTCGTACGCATCGGCTGGCTGCCGTCCTACCAAATGCCGGCCCCCAGCGAGATCGCGCTGACCTTGCGCGACCTCGCCGAAGGCGCGCTGTGGAAGCACATCAGCGCCAGCCTGTTGCGGGTACTGCTGGGGTTCGCCATCGGCGCCGGTCTGGCCCTGGTGTTTGCAGCGTGGGTCGGTTTGAGCCGCGAAGCCGAAGCCTGGCTGGAGCCGACGTTCGCCGGCCTGCGCTCGATTCCGAGCCTGGCCTGGGTGCCGCTGTTGCTGCTGTGGCTGGGCATCGACGAAACCTCGAAAATCGTCTTGATCGCCATCGGCGCCTTCTTCCCGGTGTACCTCAATGGCGTCGCGGCGATCCGCGACATCGACCGCAAACTGGTAGAAGTCGGGCAGATGTACGGCTTCAGCCGGCCGCGACTGGTGCGCCGCATTCTGCTGCCCGCCGCCCTGCCCGGTCTGTTCACCGGGTTGCGCAGCGGCATGAGCCTGGCCTGGATGTTTTTGGTCGCCGCCGAACTGATCGCCGCGACCAAAGGCCTGGGGTATCTGCTCAGCGACGGACGCGAGACTTCACGCCCGGACATCGTGCTGGCGGCAATCATCGTGCTGGCGCTGCTGGGCAAACTCAGCGACGGCATCCTCGCCGGCCTGGAGAAACGCTTCCTCGCCTGGCGCGACACCTTCAACGGCCAAAGCGCAGAGGATTGAGCCATGACCGACCACCTGCTGGACATTCGCGTCGAGCGCAAAACCTTCGCCGCCACCACCGTGCTCAAGGACATCCACTTGCAATTGCAACCCAGGGAAGCCGTCAGCCTGCTGGGCCCCAGCGGCTGCGGGAAAAGCACGTTGCTGCGGATCATCGCCGGCCTGGAAAAGGACTTTGAGGGCGAAGTGCTCAGCAGCGCCGGGGACGTCGCTTTTGTGTTCCAGGAGCCGCGACTGATGCCATGGCTGACGGTCGAACAGAACATCGGTTTCAGCGCCGACGACCATTACGACAAAGCCTGGGTCACGCAACTGATCGACGAAGTCGGTCTCGGCGGTTTTGCTCAAGCCCTGCCCAAAGCGCTGTCCGGCGGTATGGCGCAGCGGGTGGCGATCGCTCGCGGCCTCTACTCGCGACCGCACGTGCTGTTGCTGGATGAACCCTTCAGCGCGGTGGACGCCTTCACCCGCATGAAACTGCAGGACCTGCTGCTGCAACTGGCCGAACGTCACGCCATCGCCCTGCTGCTGGTGACCCACGACGTGGATGAAGCGCTGTACCTCAGTGATCGGGTGCTGGTGATGGACAATCGCCCCAGCAGCATTCGTCAGGAGCTGGCGGTGCAACTGGCCCACCCCCGTGACCGGCGCAACCCTTTGCTGGCTCGCCTCAAGGCCTTGTCGTTGACCGAGTTGCAGCGTGCCCATGTGATCTGAGCAACTAAGCTGAAATCTCCAGTCAGAGCTCTTCAATCGGAGCGCTTCAATCAGAGAATCAGCCAATGTGCGGACGTCTGTCGCAGTACCGTGGCATTCACGATTTTGTCGCGGTGCTGAGCATCCCCGACGCGTTGATCAACCACGTCGGTGATGAACCGCTGGCCCGCTACAACGCTGCGCCCACCACGCAACTCGCCCTCCTGCATCTGGAAAGCAACGGCCTGCACGCCGATTTTCAGCACTGGGGATGGCGGCCGCACTGGGCGAAGGATCGGGCGGCACCGATCAATGCACGGGTCGAAAAAGTCGCCCACGGCCCGTTCTTCCGGGCGATCTGGCCGCACCGCGCGATCGTGCCGATCGACAACTGGTTCGAATGGGTCGACGCCGGGGATTCGACGAGGCAACCGTGGCTCATCCGCCGACGGGACCGGGCACCGATTTTATGCGCCGCAATCGGACAGTTTCCCCGCGCGGGTGATGAGCCGCGGGCCGACGACGGTTTTGTGATCATCACCGCCGACAGTGCGGGCGGCATGCTCGACATTCATGACCGGCGCCCCGTTGTGTTGTCTGCGCCGCTGGCGCGGGAATGGCTTGACCCGGCCACCCCCAAAGAACGCGCGGAGCAGATGGCGCTGTTGCAGGGCGAAGTCAGCGAGGTTTTCGAGTGGTACAAGGTGGACAAAGCGGTGGGCAATTCAAGAAATCAAGGCGCAGCATTGATTGATGAAATCCTATAAACGTATCAATACAGACATAAATGCAGGCATAAGCAACGGTTATATATACATATTGATCACTTGAACGTGACACAGGCTGTTTCAGCCAAGAGACACTTTGCTTTGTTTGCTATTTAACCTGATAACCGCCTGTCTGACACTTCGATACATTTAGAATAACTATGGATAGCATGCGCGCCGCATTCCCTTCGGCACTCCGCAATTGACCAATGAGTCAATAAACCAAGGAAATCCCTACAACAACAAGCCTGCAGAGAATTAAATTGCGCGACGATTTCACAATTAATCAAGTCGATGGTCTGGCGTGTGTTTATCTTTCGAAGACAGAACATTACCCACTCGACTGTTTCATCGGGCAATACATAAAGACCCGCAACCTGGGTTCAATCTCCACTATCAGCAACATTCTTCGTTCAACCCTCGAAAACTATCCGGGCAAACCTCCGATCATGGTTAACGAACTGAACGCCTGGATCGACAAGACCTTGGGTTATAGGGCCTCCCACCCCGATTTTCTGCCGGTGGAAGAGGTTTGAGTTAATGGACCGGGTTCATTCAGCCAAAGAACTGAACGAACCCGACATCGAGCCACTCTCAATAACAGAGCTTCGGCCCAAGGAGGAATATATGAGCAAACTCGTTCCCTATGCCGTGCACTATATGTTCGACGGCGTTCGTCAGCACTTTTTCAAACTGGCTGAACAGTTCTCGGATGTCGAGGCAATACATTCGGCGTCTGCCCATGCTTATCCCGACTCCGATCGTCAAATCGCCGCACACGCCAATCTCGAAACCGCGCGCATCAAAGCGCAGCAATTAGGCATTACGCACATTCGCTGGAATGAAGCGATCTGATTTAATCAACGACCAATGAAAAGCCCCGCTTTGATAGCGGGGCTTTTTTGTATATGCAGCGAGGTCAAGGCTTCAGCGGACGCTCCTGGTCGCGGTCTGACAGTTCTTTACCGTCGTCGGGGTGCTTCCAGTCCGGCGTCGAACGCCTCTGCCGCTCAATCTCTTCTTCCGTGGGTTCGTCATCCACATCTTCATCCGGGTACGGACGCTTTGGATCATTAGCCATGCTCACCTCTCTTCCTGTAGGGGTCCCCTTTAAGCGTAGAACAATTTGACGGGAACGACTTAGAGCCACCAACGCAGCAAAAAGAAGAACCCCATGCTCAACAACATGCTGAGCAAGGTATTGCGGGTGTAAAGCACCAGCCCCACTGCCACCAGCGAACTGATCAGGTACGGATTGTCCCACTGCAGATTCAGCTGCTTGTCTGGCATGAACACGATCGGCCCGCAGATCGCTGTCAACATGCCCGGTACCGCAAAACCCAGGAATTGCCGCGCATTACTGCTCAAGCGCACGGGTAGCCGAGGTTCCAGAAACACATAGCGGTTGAGGAACACCAATAGCCCCATACCGAAAATCACCGCCCAGACCATCATGTGCGTCCACCGTAGAATTTGTTGCAAATAAAGCCTGCGGTCATGCCCGCCAGCCCCGACAGCACCAGCGCCGAGCCCCATTGCCAGTAGCTGAACAGCACCGAGCAGAACAACGACACCGCCACGCACACCACGGTCGGCACGTTCCGCACCACCGGGGTGATCAGGGCGATAAAGGTCGCCGCGATGGAAAAGTCCAGCCCCAGATGTTCCAGCCCCGGAATGCTGCTGCCCAGCACGATGCCGGCCAGGGTGAAGAGATTCCAGGCGATGTAAAACGTCAGGCCGACACCCAACGCGTACCAGCGATTGAACTGTTGTTTGTCATGCGCACTGGTCAGGGCGAACAGTTCGTCGGTGAGCAAAAAACCGAGCCCCACACGCCAGCGACCCGGCAACGGCGAAATCACCGAACGCATGCTCATCCCGTAGAGCAAATGCTGGGACGTCAGCAGCAGCGTGGTCAGCAGAATCGAAAAGATCCCGGCACCACCCTTGAGCATGCCGATCGCCACCAGTTGCGCGGCCCCGGCAAATACGATGCTCGACAAACCCTGGCCTTGCAGGGGCGTGAGATTGGCCTCGATGGCCATGGAACCGGCCAGCAGCCCCCAGGGCGCGGTGGCCAGGGACAACGGCATGATGGCCGCAGCGCCGCGAAGAAAGGCACTGCGCGGCATGAGTGAATTGGACATAACGCTCTACAACCAGGGAAAGACCTCAGACTGTGCCAGCAGTCGCGGCCGCTGGCTTGAACAATCTTGCGCACTTGGTCCGCGGCCAGGCACAACGACAGGATGCGTGCGGAGTTGGCTGATTTTCGCGATTGACAAAAATCGCGCCGGCTTTTAAAACTGAGCACCTCATTCAGGGTGTAAGCAAGTATGTCCGCAACCTTCAACCTCAACACTGTCGTCATTGGCTTGAATGCCAAGGCGCAAGGTTGCGTTGCGCACGCCCTCAAATCGAAGAAACAGTCGCTCATGTGACCGGGGCGCGCTGTCCCGTCAGATGAGCTGACAGGACATTGAGCGCGACGGACACCCTCCCCTTGCTTTCTGCCTTCTACGCTTCTGACGGTGACGAAATCGGTCAACCTTCAGGAGTACGTGCATGTCATCGTTTCAAGGTATCTGGGTCCCTCTCGTTACACCGTTTCGCAACGGTGCGATCGATTTCGTCGGCTTGCGCCGGCTGGTCAATCATCTGCTGGAAAAAGGCGTCGATGGCGTTGTGGTCTGCGGCACCACGGCGGAAGCGGCGGCACTGAGCAAACACGAACAGCTGGCGGTGCTCGATGCGGTGCTGGAGCAGGTGCCGGCGGAACGGGTGGTCATGGGCCTGGCCGGCAACAATATGGCCGAGCTGCTGCAATTTCAGAACGAAATCCTGAAACGCCCACTGGCCGGTTTACTGGTACCGCCGCCGTATTACATCCGCCCGTCCCAGGCGGGCCTCGAAGCGTTTTACCAAACCGTCGCCGATGCCTCCAGCGTTCCGCTCATTCTTTACGACATCCCTTACCGCACCGGCGTGGCGTTTGAGCAGGCAACCCTGCTCAACATCGTCGCCCATGAGCGAATCGTCGCGGTCAAGGATTGCGGCGGCAATCAGGCCAACACCCTGGCACTGCTAGGCAGTGGCAAGGTCGACGTGCTGTGCGGCGAAGATAACCAGATCTTCAGCGCTTTGTGTCTGGGCGCCAAAGGCGCCATTGCCGCTTCGGCGCATGTTCATCCGGAGCTGTTCGTGGCGTTGTATCAACAGATCCGCGACAACCGGTTAGCGGCGGGTCGAGCGACATTCTTCCAACTGCTGCCGCTGATTCACAGCCTGTTCATCGAGCCCAATCCCGCCCCGGTGAAAACCGCCCTGGCCCTTGAAGGCTTGATCGACGACGAACTGCGCGCGCCGATGCAACGCAGCAGCGAAACCATGGTGGTGCGTCTGAAGGAAGTGCTGGCGGCGTTGAACAGCAACAATCGATAGAGCGCCAGCAACCAGCCCGAGTACCATGGAGCCATTCGCATAACGCGTCAGGGAGTCGACATGTTTTACCGAATTGCCGCCGACGGGCTGGTCCTGTTTCATCTGTTGTTCATTCTGTTCGTGCTGTTCGGCGGGCTGCTGGTGCTCAAATGGCGCCCCCTGATCTGGTGGCACCTGCCCGCGGCTGCGTGGGGCGTGTCGGTGGAAGTCTTCCACTTGATCTGCCCGCTGACCGAGTGGGAAAACCTCATGCGCGACGCGGCCGGACAAACCGGTTATAGCGGCGGTTTCATCGAAAATTACGTGTGGCCGGTCATTTACCCGGCGGGCCTGACACCGGCGATTCAGCTGGGACTGGGCAGCGTGGTGCTGGCGATCAACGTGCTGGTCTACCTTCGGTTGATCAGGCTGTGGAAGTTACGTCGGGCCACCTAAACCCGATTCAAGGATTGCGCCCATGTTATCGATTGAAGATCTCACCTTGCTGGAAGCCATCCGGGAAACCGGCAGCCTGTCCCGGGCCGCGGCCCACTTGGGCAAGGCGCCCTCGACGGTGTCCTACGCGGCGCGGCAACTGGAGGAACGCTTTGATGCCTTGCTGTTCGATCGCCGTCGCTACCGCTTGCAGCTGACCCCGGCGGGTGAATTGCTGGTGAACGAGGCGGCGCGACTGATGCAAGACGTCTCGCGGCTGACTCAGCGGGTGCAGCAAGTGGCCAATGGCTGGGAGAGCCGGCTATGGATCGTTACCGATGAGTTGCTCGAATTCGAAGCATTGATCCCGGTGATTCACGAGTTCGATGCGCTGGAGTCCGGCGTGCCGCTGCGCATCACTCAGGAAGTCCTCAAAGGTGTTTGGGAAGCCCTGCGTGAAGGCCGCGCGGACTTGATCATCGGCGCCACCAACGAACCACCGGCCATCCCTTCCTTGCGCTGGATGCAACTGGGGGAAATGGAATGGGTGTTCGCGGTTTCTCCCAAGCATCCGCTCGCCAGGGCCCAAGAGCCGATTTCACGCGCCATGGTTGCGCAGCATCGGGCGATTGTCGTGGCCGACTCATCCCGAGTCACCGAGGGCAGCACCTACGGCGTCTCCTGCGGCCAACCGGTGCTCGCCGTGCCGACCATGCGCGCCAAGATCCTCGCCCAGTGCGACGGATTGGGCGTGGGTTGGTTACCGAAACATCGGGTCGGCTCGTTGCTGAAAAACGGCACGCTGGTTGAAAAACAGATGGCCGATCCGCGTGAGCCGAATATTTTGTATGCTGGCTGGCGTGGCGATCATGACGGCCGCGCCCTGGGCTGGTGGCTGGAAAAACTCAAGCAATCGTACCTGTCCACCAAACTGGTTCAGGGCAGTGACCGGTTTGTTTGAATTCAGTTGGCAATGACACTCATGTTCCGGCCGCTGGCCTTGGCCACGTACAGCGCCTTGTCGGCCGCAGCCACCAGGTCGCTGGGCTGGGCTTGTGACGCCGGGTCGTAAGCGGCGACGCCCAGGCTGACCGTCACCGTGCCTTCAGCCCCTTCACGGTGCTCGATGCCGGCCATCTGAACCGCGCGACGGATTTTTTCCGCCACCAGAAACGCCCCCACGTAGTCGGTCCCGGGCAGTACCACCGCAAACTCTTCGCCGCCATAGCGCGCAGCCAGGTCGCCGGGGCGCTTGATGTTGTCCCTGATGATCGTGCTGATGTTGCGCAAACACTCATCGCCGGCCACATGGCCGTAAAGATCATTGAAGCTCTTGAAGTGATCGACATCGATCATCAGCAGCGCGAGGTGGGCCTGGTTGCGCCTGGCGCGGCCCATTTCGGCGAGGATGAACAGATCGAACTGACGCCGGTTGGACAGCCCGGTCAGCGCGTCCTCCAGCGCCAGCAACTCAAGGCTGCGATTGACCTCGATGAGTTTCTCCTGCGCATCCAGCAATACGCCCTGCACGTGATTCTGCTGCTTCATGAGGCGAATCAGGCGATAACCGAGGACGCCCAGGAACCCCAGGAATAACGAGACGATCCCGGCACTCAGCAGTACCTCCTCACGCCAACCGGCCAGAACTTCATCTTTATTCAGCGCAGCAAAGATGATCAGCGGATAACCCTCGACCCTTCGGAATCCGACCACCCGCTCGACCCCATCCACATAGGAAGGGACGATTGCCGTGCCTGAATTGCCCTTGGGCAACAGTTGCGTAAACAGCGGCCCCTTGGCGACGCTGGTGCCGATTTCAGTTTCTTTGAATGGCCGACGAACAACGATGGTGGCGTCGTCGGCGATCAGGTTGATCACGCCGTTACCGCCCATGTCGATGCTGTCGTAGAGCCCGAGGAAATGGCTGAGATAAATCGTTGCCAACGCCACGCCGGCAAAACGGCCATCCGGATGATTGACGCGGCGGGACACCGTCATGATCCATTCACCGCTCGAACGACTCTTGATCGACGGGCCGATGTGGGGGCCGCGGTCGGGATGATCGCGATGGAAGATGAAATATTCACGGTCGGAATTGTTGGCATCAGGCACGACGGCGCCGTTGGAATTGGCCACCCAGCGCCCTTCTTCGTCATAAACAAACAACCCATGGAGTTGGCTCAACTCACTGCGTTGGGCCTTGAGCAAGCGCTCCAGCCGGGGTACCCGGGACTGGTCGAAGCCGTCGTTTTCGAGACGATCCACCAGGGTCAACAGCAACGTATCGGCTTGCTTGATCGACGCCTGCGCTTGCGAGGCCAGGGTCTGGGCAAGGTTGGACATCGCCACTTCTTTGTCGTGCAGATGGTACTGGCGCGAGCTCCAGGATTCCCAAATCACGATAGCCGTCATGGACAGGCACACCGCGACCAGCAGAATCACCGCAGAGCGAACCTTGAGAGTTACCCCGGCTTGCTCGGCGACCCAAGGCATGCCATGACGGGATTGTTCAATTCGATTGTTAACGGACGGATGACCCATGACGCTCCCTGAATACTGATCACAGGGCGAATCTTCCCGTTCGCCCATTTTATAACCCCTGACGGGTATGAGCCGCCTGGTGCCAGGCGACTATGCCTCATCAAACACCCGATAGGTTGATATACGCGAGAATTATTCGCACGGATGTCTCGACAAACGGCGTAATGCTGTTCACTTACGATTGGGGGATATATCCGTTTCTGCGGTGATGGCTGATTACGGTTGGGGTGCATATCCGTTTCTGCGGTGATGGCTGATTACGGTTGGGGTACATATCCGTTTCTGCGGTGATGGCTGATTACGGTTTCGCTTTTACAGCGAGTCACTTGGAAAAGCCCCAAGTAACCAAGGGCTCCTGCCCCGCCATTCGGTGCCTCGCCTAGGCTCGGCATGCCCTCACTCCGGCATTGCTCCGGGGGCCCGCCGCCATCGGCCATCCATGGCCGGGGGCGGCTACCGCGGCATCCTTGCCGCGGTGCCCCCTGCGCAACGCCTGCGTTCGGCCTCTGGGAAAGGGGCGGCAAATCTGAAGCCAAAGCAAAGCAACGGCAACAGCAACAGCAAGATCAAAAGATCGCAGCCTCGTTTCACTCGACAGCTCCTACCGGGGAGAGGGGATGCACGCACGCTCCTCACCACTCAACAGGCCGAGCGTTAGCTCGCCTGCAGCTTTTGATCTTGATGCACCGCACCCTCGAGAGGCCGAGTGGAGGTTCTGCGCAGTGGGCAACCCGGCATGGATGCCGGGTTAGCCGCCCCCGGCCATGGATGGCCGATGGCGGCGGGCCCACGGAGCAGGACCGGAGCGAGGGCATGCCGAGCCACAGCGAGGCACCGAACGAAAGGGGCAAATGCGCTTTGGTTACTTTGGCGCTCTTCCAAAGTGACCCGCTGTAAGAGCGGAACCATAAGCCGCCGTGACCACAGAAACGGATATGTACACGATCAACAAAACACAGGTCGACCGGGCGAGGGTTTTACGTTACTTGAGACTTCCCGCCAAAAACTGCTGCAACCGTTCGCTCCGAGGCTGCTCCAGCACGGTATCGGGTGCCCCCTGTTCTTCAACCCGTCCCTGATGCAAAAACATGACGTGGTTCGACACCTGTCGGGCAAACGCCATTTCATGGGTGACCACCACCATCGTCCGGCCCTCTTCGGCCAGCTGCTGCATGACCTTGAGCACCTCGCCCACCAGCTCGGGGTCCAGGGCGGAGGTCGGTTCGTCGAACAGCATCACTTGCGGCTCCATGGCCAGCGCACGAGCAATGGCGACGCGCTGTTGCTGGCCGCCGGACAGCTGGACCGGATACTGCGTCTCGACCTTTGCCGGCAAACCCACCTTGGCAAGGTAATGCCGCGCCCGCTCCAGAGCCTCCGCCCGTCGGACACCCAGCACGCTCATCGGGCACTCGATGATGTTTTCCAGCACCGTCATGTGGCTCCACAGATTGAAGTGCTGGAACACCATCGACAGCTTGCTGCGCATGACTTGCAACTGCGCGGGATCGACCGCACACAAATCGCCCCGTGAATTCTTGCGGGTCAGCAGCTCTTCGGCATTGACGATGATGCGCCCGGCGGACGGTTGTTCGAGATGGTTGATACAGCGCAAGAAGGTACTTTTTCCCGAGCCCGAAGAGCCGATGATGCTGATCACGTCACCCGCCCTGGCCTTCAGTGAGACTCCTTTCAAGACTTCATGGCTGCCGTAGTTCTTATGCACATCTTCAACGATCAATTTATACATTCGAGCATGTCCAGTGAGGGGTCAGTGCGTCCGCGGTTTGAGGTAGCCGAGCCAATGCAGTTCGCCGCGACGAAACAGCCAGATCAGGAAAAACGCGCTGCCGGCATACAGCACCCCGGCAATGCCGAACGCGGCAAATGATGCATAGGTTGCCGAGTTGACGTCCCGGGCGATCTTCAGCAAATCAGGGACTGTGGCGGTAAACGCCACCGAGGTGGAATGCAGCATCAGAATCACTTCATTGCTGAAAAACGGCAGGGCCCGGCGCAACGCCGATGGCAAGACGATCCGGCGATAGAGGGTGAACCGGCTCATGCCGTAGGCGCTGGCGGCCTCGATTTCGCCATGGGGAGTCGCCCGGATGGAGCCGGCGAAAATTTCGGTCATGTAGGCGCAGGTATTGAGCGCGAACGCCAGCACCGTGCAGTTGAATCCGTCACGGAAAAACGCGTTGAGAAAGTCCTGGGAACGAACCACGTGCAAGCTGTACACCCCGGTGTAGAAAAACAGCAGCTGGATGTACAACGGGGTGCCGCGAAACACGTAGGTGTAGCACCAGATCGGCAGACGGATCAGCGGGTTGCGGCTGACGCGGGCAATCGACAACGGCACCGCGAGCAGGAAGCCCGTCACCACCGAAAGAATGAGCAGCCACAAGGTCACCGCCAATCCGGAAAAATGTGGCCCGTCACTCCACAGATACGCCTGCCAGTAGTTTTCGAGAATGCCGGTCATAGCGCGGCCTTCCTGACACCCACCGAATAGCGGTGCTCAAGCCACATCAAGACAACGTTGGACACCGTGGTGATGGCGAGGTAGATCAGGCCGCCGACCAGCATGAAATAGAAGAACTGCATCGAGCCCTTGCCCGCATCCTGCGTGGCCTTGATGACATCGGTCAGGCCGATGATCGATACCAGCGCGGTCGACTTGATCAACACCTGCCAGTTATTACCAATACCCGGCAGTGCGTGACGGAGCATTTGCGGGAACAGGATTTTGCGAAAGGTTTTGCCACGGGTCATGCCGTAGGCCCTTGCCGCTTCGAGCTGGCCAGCCGGGACTGCCTGGAAGGCGCCGCGAAACGTCTCGGTAAAGTAAGCCCCGTAAATGAAGGCCAGGGTGATGACGCAGGCCAGAAACGGGTCGATGTCGATCTGAGCGATGCCCAACCAATCGGTGATCCGGTTGAGCAGCATTTGCAGGCTGAAGAACAGCAACAGCATGATCACCAGGTCCGGCATGCTGCGAATCACCGTCGTATAACCGGTGGCCAGCGTTCGCAACAAACGGTTGGAGGACAACTTGGAACTGGCGCCGAGCAGCCCGGCCAGGACCGCGATCAACAATGACCATAACGCCAGTTTGATAGTGGCCAGGGTGCCCAGCAGGATCTGCGGGCCAAAGCCTTCCAGAAGCATTTCACTCTCCTTGTTCTTATTAGGTCGAGGTGAAGGGGGATGCTGCAATGAAGCGGTCAGGCGACCGCTCTGGTTCAATGGTCGAAGGGGCGCTACTTCGCGCCGTAGACGTCGAAATCGAAGTACTTTTTATTGATCCGCGCGTACGTGCCATTGGCCAGAATCGTCGCCAGGGCTTTGTTCAAGTCTTCGCGCAACTCGACATCGCTCTTGCGCAAACCGATGCCGTCACCGACGCCGAAAAAGGCCGGATCATCCAGAGTGGCGCCGGCAAATTCATAGTCCTTGCCCTGCGTGGTGTTGAGGAAGCCGTAGCTGGCTTGAATGGCCCCTTGCACCGAGGCATCGAGTCGGCCCACTACCAGGTCCGCATACACTTGGTCCTGATTTTGGTAGGAAAGCACGTCGATGCCCTTCGAACCCCAGACGGCTTTGGCATACGCCTCCTGAGTCGAACCCTGCTCCACACCAATGCGTTTGCCCTTGAGTGATTCGAGGGTGGGCAGCAGGCCCGATCCGCGCTTGACGACCAACCGGGCCGGCGCGTTGGAGACCTTGTCGGTGAACGCAATCTGCTCCAGACGCTTGGGCGTCACGGTCATCGACGACGCCACCGCGTCGAACTTGCGCGCCAGCAGCGCCGGGATCATGCCGTCCCAGCTGCTTTCAACCCAAATGCAGCGGGCCTTCAACTCGGCACACAGCGCCTCGGCGATGTCGACCCCGAAGCCGGTCAGCGTGCCGTCCTGGTTCTTGTACTCCAGCGGTGGATACGTGGGGTCCACCCCCAGTTTCAGGACTTTGCCAGACCAGTCGGCTGCGCCGGCCAGACCTGTGGCCGTCAACAACACCAATGAAACAGCCGCAATCATCTTGTTCATTATTTTTGTTCCTCTCAGGCCCAACGAAAATACGGCGACTCAACCCAGAAAACGTTCGACCAACTTGACCCAGTAACTCGCACCGATCGGCAGGCAGGCATCATTGAAGTCGTAGCCGGGGTTGTGCAGCAGACACCCGCTATCGCCCTCGCCGTTGCCGATCACCAGGTAACTGCCGGGGCATTTTTCCAGGACAAAGGCAAAATCCTCACTCGCGGTGAAGGGCCGCAAATCGTCGATCAGTTGCCCTTCTCCCAACCATTCGCGCGCAACTTCTCGGGCAAACGCGGTGGGCTCGGGATGGTTAATCAACACCGGATGACAATGCTGATAATCGATGTGGGCCCGGGCCCCAAAGCTGGCCGCCTGACCGTTGACCAATTCGGTAATCCTGACTTCGAGCAAGTGGCGAATCTCGGGCGTAAGGGCGCGCACGCTCAGGCTCATCTCGGCGCTGGACGGAATCACGTTCGAGGCGCTGCCGGCATGCAGGGAACCGACCGTGATGATCGCCATTTCCTGCGGATTGACGTTACGCGAGACGATGCTTTGCAGGGCGATCACGATCGAGGAGCAGACCAGCACCGGGTCGACCGCCTTGTGCGGCACCGCGCCATGACCACCGTTGCCGATGATTTTGATGTTCACCGTGTCGGCAGACGCCATGAACGGGCCGCTGTAGAAACCCAGATGCCCGACGGGATAACCCGGCACGTTGTGCATGGCGAAAATCGCATCACACGGGAACCGTTCGAGCAGACCGTCCTCGAGCATTTTCCGCGCACCGCCCAGGCCTTCTTCGGCCGGTTGAAAAATCAGATTTACAGTGCCATTGAACGCCCGGGTCTGCGCCAGGTGTTTAGCGGCTGCGAGCAGTGTTGCCGTATGACCGTCGTGGCCGCAGGCATGCATGACGCCGTCGATCCGGCTGGCATAGGGCAAACCGGTGGTTTCCTGAATCGGCAGTGCATCCATGTCGGCGCGCAAACCAATCGACCGGCCCTCGCCATTTTTCAGGGTGGCGACGACGCCGGTCTTGCCCACGCCAGTGCTGACCTCAAACCCCCACTGCGTCAAACATTCTGCAACCCGCTCGCTGGTGACGAATTCTTCAAAGCCCAATTCGGGGTGCGCGTGAATGCTATGGCGCAACGCAATCATTTCCTCTTGGATGGCTGCAATACCCGGCAAGACTGGGTCGGCGATCATTGTTGTATTCCTTCGATAAGACCTGAGCGGTTGCTGAGTCGGATCTTAGGGAACGGGCTCTGGGCTGGGGAGGCCCAGTTTGGTTATGATGACAACCATGGGTTGTCACCAGGGTGAGCAGATGAAACTTCATCAATTACAAGCACTGATTGCCAGCGCCGAAACCGGCAGCATCCGCGCCGCGGCGCGTTCGCTGGACATCTCCCAGGCCGCCGTGACCAAAGCATTGCGCGAACTGGAAACCAGTCAGCAGTTACCGCTGTTCACCCGAACCCCAAGCGGCCTGAACTTCACGGAGTACGGCAAAGTATTGCTGACCCACGCCCGGCTCGTGATCAAGCAACTGGAGCATGCACAGACCGAACTCGATCACATGCGCGGCAAGGCCCAGGGGCGTCTGTGTGTCGGGGTCACGCCCTGGATCGCCCTGACCTTCTTGCCCGAGGTGGTTCTGGCGTTTCGCGAGCGCATGCCGGAAATCCGCCTGGAGCTGTACGAAAGCCTGATGGCCGTGGCCCAGCCGTTGTTGCGCGATGGCAGCATGGATTTTGCGATTGGCCAGTTGCACCCGGCGCAATCGACCCAGGAGTTTGCCTGCGAAACATTGCTCGATTACCAGACGTCGGTGCTGGTCCGTCAGGGCCATGCTCGGCAGGACGCTCGGTCGATCCATGAGCTACTGGAGCAGAACTGGACGCTGAACTACGCGCCGGACGGACACGACGGGCTGATGCAGGCGTTGTTCTGGAAACACGGTGCGCAGATCGATGAGAACCGAATCGTTCGGGCCCATTCGCTGGCCATCCTGCAAATGATGGTCGAGCGGGCCGACATGTGTACCTGGGGACCGTCCATCGTGAGCGTTGCCCCGCCCTTCCTCGGCCGGGTGGTTGCCCTGGAGCTGGCCGAGCAGTTCGAACCCCGGCAGCTGAGCATCGTGACCCGCCGCAATGGCTCGCTGAGCAATGCAGCGCTGTGCTTTACCGACTGCCTGTTGCAGGTCATTCGGCGCCACGCCCGCTCGGCCAAAAAGGAAGACAGGGAACTCTTTGAAACCCTGCGTCTGCGGGTTTAAGCGCCATAACACGATCCATGTAGCAGCTGTCGAGCTTGCGAGGCTGCGTTCGGCTGCGCAGCAGTCGTGAAAACTGAGTGCGAGGTTTTTCTGAAACACCGCGTCGTCTGATTTCACGACTGCTGCGCAGCCGAACGCAGCCTCGCAAGCTCGACAGCTGCTACAACGTTTGCGTTGCGGCTGAAATGGCTTAACTGATCGGCGTTAGATCCAATGCTTTACCGTGGCGTCTGCTTCACGGCCTCGATCCAGGCGGGATTCAATTGCGTCTGATCAGTCTCGATGCCCAGCGCTTCCATCCGCGCCTTGTGCTGATCCATCTCGCGGGTCAATTGGCTGTGATCACTGGAGTTGCCGTCCAGCTCGTGCATCTGGCTCAACCCCAGATGGTAGAAACGCAGCAGCTTCATGGCTGTCGGATCCTCCTTCTCCACCGCCGCCGTCACCTGATGCATGACGTTGGTGATGCTCATCAGGCTGCGCTTGAGCTGCCAGCCGTAAACCGCCGGGGCCATCCACGGCTGGGTCCAGAACATGCCACGCATCAGCGCGGCCATCAGCAGCACCGCCACGAACACGCCACCGACGTTAAAGCGCAGATTGTCGCCATCGGGCTCACCGAACAGCGCCACCGCCGTGGTCGACAACACCATCGCCAGGGCCAGGAAAATCAAGGCTATGATTATCGTGCTGCGTCGCGTCTGGCTTCGATAGCGTTCGGGGTTCTGCGGCTGGATTTCGAACATCGCGACGGGGTTCCTTGAGGGCATGGGTAAAAAGGCTGCGGGGCATTATCGCCTCTGCAGGGGATTTAGCTATGCTGGGGCTCCTTTTCATCTTTTCATCGTCAAACGGGGAAATGGCGATACAGCGCAGTTCGTGCCATCTTCTTTCATGGATACATACTATTCGGATGCCATTTGCCTGTATGAATGGCATCGTTTTAAGGATCATTGAATGACCCAACGACAAGTAATCAACGCCTCGGTCAGCCCAAAAGGCAGCCTGGAAACCCTCTCTCAACGTGAAGTACAGCAACTGAGCGAAGCCGGATCCGGCAGCACCTACACCTTATTCCGCCAGTGCGCCCTGGCTATCCTCAATACCGGCGCTCATGTCGATAACGCAAAAACCATCCTCGAAGCCTACAAGGACTTCGAAATCCGCATTCACCAGCAGGACCGCGGCGTACGCCTGGAACTGCTGAACGCCCCGGCCGACGCCTTCGTCGATGGCGAAATGATCGCCAGCACCCGGGAAATGCTCTTCAGCGCCCTGCGCGACATCGTCTACACCGAAAACGAACTCGACGCCCAGCGCATCGACCTGAGCACCTCCCAGGGCATCAGCGACTACGTGTTCCACCTGCTGCGCAACGCCCGCACCCTGCGTCCCGGCGTGGAGCCGAAGATCGTGGTGTGCTGGGGTGGCCACTCGATCAACACCGAAGAATACAAATACACCAAGAAAGTCGGCCATGAACTGGGCCTGCGCAGCCTCGACATCTGCACCGGTTGCGGTCCTGGCGTGATGAAAGGTCCGATGAAAGGCGCGACCATCGCCCACGCCAAACAGCGTATCCACGGTGGCCGCTACCTCGGTTTGACCGAGCCGGGCATCATCGCCGCCGAAGCGCCGAACCCGATCGTCAACGAACTGGTGATCCTGCCGGACATCGAAAAACGTCTGGAAGCCTTCGTCCGCGTCGGACACGGCATCATCATCTTCCCGGGCGGCGCCGGCACCGCCGAAGAGTTCCTGTACCTGCTCGGCATCCTGATGCACCCGGACAACGCCGGCCTGCCCTTCCCCGTGGTCCTCACCGGGCCGAAACATGCCGCGCCGTATCTGGAGCAACTGGACGCGTTTGTCGGCGCCACACTGGGTGAAGCCGCCAAGCAACACTACGAGATCATCATCGACGACCCGGCTGAAGTCGCGCGTCAAATGACTCAAGGCCTCAAGGCGGTCAAACAGTTCCGCCGCGAGCGCAATGACGCGTTCCATTTCAACTGGCTGCTGAAGATCGACGAAGGCTTCCAGCGCCCGTTCGATCCAACCCACGAAAACATGGCCAACCTGAAACTGAGCCGCAACCTGCCGGCCCACGAACTGGCCGCCAACCTGCGCCGCGCGTTCTCCGGCATCGTCGCTGGCAACGTCAAGGACAAGGGCATCCGCCTGATCGAAGAACACGGTCCGTACCAGATCCGTGGTGATGTGGCGGTGATGCAACCGCTGGATCAACTGCTCAAAGCCTTCGTCGCCCAGCACCGGATGAAACTGCCCGGCGGCGCGGCGTATGTGCCGTGTTATCAAGTGGTTGCGTAACAGGCCATTCCCCCTGTGGGAGCGGGCTTGCTCCGGGCGGCGCTCCGACGAAGGCAGTGTGTCAGTCACTATGAATGTCGACTGACACACTGCCTTCGCGAGCAAGCCCGCTCCCACATTAGATGGCTGCCTGGCTTGCAACAGGTGCGAGATCTCAGAGGTGATCCGCGTCGATCACTGCCTTGGCAAAGGCTTGCGGATCTTCCTGCGGCAAGTTGTGGCCGATGCCGCCGCTGATGAGTCGGTACTCATATTTGCCGGTGAAGCGCTTGGCATAATCCTCGGCAGCCGGATGTGGCGCCCCATTGGCATCCCCTTCCATGGTGATGGTCGGCACCGTAATGACCGGGGCCTTGGCCAGCCGCTGCTCCAGCGCTTCATATTGAGGTTCGCCCTGAATCATGCCCAACCGCCAGCGATAGTTGAAGATCGTAATAGCCACATGATCGGGGTTGTCCAGGGCCACCGCGCTGCGGTCGAAAGTCGCGTCGTCGAAGGTCCATTTCGGGGAGGCCAGCTCCCAGATCAACTTGGCAAAGTCGTGGCGATTTTTTTCGTAACCGGCCTGGCCGCGTTCGGTAGCGAAGTAGAACTGGTACCACCATTGCAGCTCGGCCTTGGGCGGCAACGGGTTCTTGCCGGCGGCCTGATTGCCGATGAGGTAGCCGCTCACCGAGACCAGCGCCTCCACCCGCTCCGGCCAGAGCGCCGAGACGATGTCCGCCGAGCGCGCACCCCAGTCGTAGCCACCGAGCACCGCCTTCTTGATCTTGAGCGCATCCATAAAGTCGATGACGTCACTGGCCAACGCGGCGGGCTGGCCGTTGCGAACAGTCTTGTCGGACAGGAAATGCGTGTCGCCGTAGCCCCGTGCATACGGGATCAGCACCCGGTAACCCTTGGCCGCCAACAAGGGCGCCACTTCGCTATAGCTGTGAATGTCGTAGGGCCAACCGTGCAGAAGAATCACCACCGGCCCATCGGCGGGGCCGACTTCGGCGTAAGCCACATTCAGCAAGCCTGCGTTGACATGCTTCAGCGGGCCGAACGAGTCCGCCTTGAGGGTGCCAGCGCTGGCGACCACTGGCTCTGGCGTCGCGGTTTGCGCATTGGCAGCACCAAGGGCACCTAACTGCATCAGCGCGAAAGCGAGGACCGATGGGCCAAAGAAACGACGACGTGAGTCGTTTTTTTTGCTCAACACATTCATCTTCATGGTGATTTCCCTGGAAGTCATTGACCTGGTGTTCTGGACGACGTGTTTCGACAGCGATGAGCGTAGTGGAAGGATCAGCCGCCCTGATTGCCGCACTCTGCGAATTTGCTGTAATCGAGGACTTTCTGCGTGCCGCTGGAATCGAGGTAGGTCAGGCGGGCATCGACAATGCCGCAATGGCCGCCGCCGTTGTCGACGACGGAAACCACTTTCTTGATATCCAGGTGGGTGCCGTGAGAAGTTATCTGCGACGGCGCTTGAACATCAGCATGGGCCGAAAACGCTGCAACGTTCAGGACCGCGAAGAAGCTGGCGGCAATCAGTTTGTTCCAGTTCATGGTGATTTCCTCAGGGTTGCAATGGACAGTGGTTGTGAGGCAAGTCGTCTTGTCTCGATGGAACCCATTTAATCGGCCCGAGGTATCTGCCATGTGTCGTAAAACCGGAATTAGTAAGGCGTAAGGTGTCTGCGGGGGCACCCGATACAGTGCGATACAAAGCGAACAACAAGAGGCTTGAGCGATGGAACATGTGAACCACATCCTGATCGTCGACGACGACCGGGAGATTCGCGAGTTGGTCGGCAATTACCTGAAGAAGAACGGGCTGCGCACCACCGTCGTCGCCGATGGCCGGCAGATGCGCAGCTTTCTGGAAACCAATCAGGTGGACCTGATCGTGCTGGACATCATGATGCCCGGCGATGACGGCCTGCTGCTGTGCCGCGAATTGCGCTCGGGCAAACACAAAGCCACGCCGATCCTGATGCTCACTGCACGCAACGACGAAACCGATCGCATCCTCGGCCTGGAAATGGGTGCCGACGACTACCTGACCAAACCCTTCGCCGCCCGCGAACTGCTGGCGCGGATCAACGCCGTGTTGCGCCGCACCCGGATGCTGCCGCCGAACCTGTTGATTACCGAAACCGGCCGATTGCTGGGTTTCGGTCGCTGGCGCCTGGACACCACCGCCCGGCACTTGCTCGACGAAGACGGCACGATGGTGGCCCTCAGTGGCGCCGAATACCGTCTGCTGCGGGTGTTCCTCGATCACCCGCAACGGGTGCTCAGCCGTGACCAGCTGCTCAACCTGACCCAGGGCCGCGACGCCGACCTGTTTGACCGCTCGATTGATTTGCTGGTGAGCCGTCTGCGCCAACGATTGATGGATGACTCACGGGAATCGACCTATATCAAAACCGTGCGCAGCGAAGGCTACGTGTTCTCCTACCCGGTGGAATTGCTCGGCGCAGAATCATGAAGCTCTCCCCCAGCAGAACCTGAGGAGACTTTTTCATAGGGTTTTGTATCCGTCTGTATAAGAACCCGCGACAGATACGCAGACACCGATTTCGGCGTGTTCGAGCACACATCACCGATACACCCGAGCGTTTAACTGTGATCACCGGATAGCAGCCGCTACCGACCCACTCAAACTAAACGCACGGAGAATCACCCATGATCAACTTCTCGAAAGTCTCGTCCCTGGCACTCGGTCTGGCACTGGTTGGTGGTCTCGGCCTGACTAGCCTGGCGTCGGCCCACACCGGCCATGCGGCGTCCCCTGGCCAGGTTCAACAACTGCTGGTGGAAGGCGGCTCCGATCGTCTGATCGAGAATCGCGTGGCCGAAGGCGGTGCCGACCGCCTGCAAGAACTGCGCGAACGTGTGGCATCGGTCAGCCCGAGCAACGCCCTGCGCGGTGGTGTGGTTGTCGCGGAAAACCGTCCTGAATTCGGCTCGAAATATCAGCGGTATTGATCAAAACCTTCCCACAGTTGATTGTGTCAAGCCACACCCATAAGTCCTGAGATCTGACGTAAAAGCCCCGATAATTCCTCGGGACAGTTGCAGCACGCCCGTACTAAGATTTGCGCTTCACTTCATCAAGGACGATTCATGAAGCGCATTGCCGGTTGCCTGTTGTCTTTCCTGACCTTTATGGCGGTCGCGGCTGATCTGAACCTGCTCACCGACAACCATCCGCCTCTGCATTTCCAACAAGGTAATCAACTGGTGGGGTTTGGCGTGGACGTGGTGCAGGCACTGGCCGAACGCACCGGCGACCAGGTGCACTTGCAACAAGTCCCTTTGCTGCGCGCCCTGCACGTCGCCGCGACCGAGCCTGCCACCGGGGTGTTTACCGTGTTGCGCACCGCCGAGCGCGAGAGCCAATACCAGTGGGTCGGTCCGCTGATGGACGTGGAAACGGCGCTTTATTCCGCTAACACCCAGCAACCGGTGCGCAGTTTGCAGGACGCCAGCACCCAGGGCCGTATCGCCGTCCCGCGAAAATGGCTGGCTTACGACTACTTGCGCAAGCAGGGTCTGAACAATCTGTATGGTGTGGAAACGCCCGAACAAATGATGCGTCTGGCACGTCTGGGGCGCGTCGAATTTGTCGTGGCCGACACCCTCTCCATCGCCACCCTCGCCCGGGAAGAAGGCTTGGCGCCCAGCCAGTTGCACTATCAGATGCCGCTGATGAAGCAAGGCACCTACATCGCGTTTTCCCCGCAAACCGATGCGCGCCAGGTCGCGCGCTGGCAACAGGCGCTCGACGATATGAACCGCGATGGGCGCCTGGAACAACTCAAGCAGCGCTGGCTCAGCGACAACACACCCCGCTGACGATGGATCAACGCTCTCGATAACAACTATGCGTCAGGGTGTTTTTTCATCGCGAAGCTCCAGCTCTACAGTGGCCACATCTTCTCCCCACGCTCTGGAGCAACCTCATGAAAAGCATCATCGGTCTTGGAATCGCCCTTTCGGTTCTTGGCGCTACCTCCGCCATCGCCGCCCCACACGCCACCTCGCAGGTCGTTACCGCGGCCAAAGTCAGCCAACCGGCCACACTGAACGTGAACACCGTCGGTGTTGATCACAAAGACAGCCAGGCGAGCAAACTGTACATCGCTGAAAACCGCCCTGAGTTCGGTTCTAAGTATCAGCGTTATTGATCAACGGCGTTGCGCCGCTTGAAACAACAAACCCCGGGTAGATCCGATCTACCCGGGGTTTGTTGTCTTTAATGTTGAAATACAGGCTCGAGATATCTGTAGCAGCTGCCGAGCCTGCGAGGCTGCGTTCGGCTGCGAAGCAGTCGTAAACCCTGTTCACTCGGTTTTCCTGAAACACCGCATCGTCTGATTTCACGACTGCTTCGCAGCCGAACGCAGCCTCGCAGGCTCGGCAGCTGCTACAGAAGCGACGGAGTTGTCAGGCGAGTGGCGAGGGACTTGGCCTGGCTCGCGACGTCGGTCACTGCGGTGCTTTCCCACCACATGCCGCGCAACGGTGGGCCCATGGCGAACAGACGACTGGCGACGTGTTCATCGGCGCCCAACACCGCGCCATCCACCGCCGCCGCAATCCCCAGCGCCAACGGCCCCGGCCGGACAAGTCCGCGGGCCAGCAGTTGCTGTGGCAGCGGTCGGGCCACCCGCCGCCAGTCGTATTCGATGCCGCTGGAGTTGATCAACGCCGCGCCGCTGACTACGGTGGTTTCTGCCTCACCCCGACGGCGGATGCGAATACTGACTTCACCGCCCGAGGAAGGCTCCAACCCTTTGAACGACGCCGCCTGAATCCGCAACCGCCCTTCCTTGTGCAAGCGTTCCACCAGTTCGGCACTCAACGGCGGCGAGCGATGGTGATGACTTTCCCACCACGGCCGCACATGCCGCACGAACTGTCGACGCTGCACATCCGTCGCCTGATGCCACAAGCGGCCGATATGCGCCCGCACGGTGTCGAGCGGCGCCTGCCAGTCGATGCCTTGAGCGATGGCGTCCCGGCAATGCCGACGCAGTTCGCGCACCAGCTGCCGCGGTGTGCGAATGCTCTGATCCTCGGCGAGAAAATCTGCCCAGGCCGGTGGCTGACGACGCACATGAGGCAGCAAGCCATGCCGCGAAAACACTTCGATCGGCCCGCGATGCCCGGCCTGTTCCAGCGACACCACGGCATCGACCATGGTCAGGCCCGAACCGATGATCAGCACGGTCGACTGCGGATCAAGCTGCTGCATGCCAGCGACATCCCATGGATCAAGCGCAGCGGCATTCAAGCCGCTGGACTCGGTCTGTGGCGTACGCGCAGCGGGAAACATCCCCGTGGCCAACACCGCATAAGCACCCTGTAAGTGTTGCCCGTCACTCAACGTCAGCAACACAGAATCATCCGCCGTTTGCAGGTCAACCACCTCGGCCCGCACATGCTCGACTGTTGACCCGTTCAACGCCCCCACCGCTTGCGCTTCGGCCAGGCGCTGCTGCACGTACAGGCCGAAAATCCCCCGGGGCGGGAACAATTCGCTGACCGGCACATGTTGCTCGTCAGACTCCGGCCAGCCACCGGCCGCGATGTACTCGGTCAGCCATTGGGTCAGGTCATCGGCGTTGTCCGGGTCGACGCTCATCCGCGCCGCATTGCCGTTGAGCGTATGGCCCAATTCGACCGCGCTGTACGCCTCGCCCCGTCCCAGTTCTGCGCGGGGCTCGATCACCAGCAGCTGGCGTTTGCCCGGCAGGCGCAGCAACTGCGCCGCCAGCATCGCGCCGCTGAGGCCGCCGCCGACGATCAGGATGTCTGCGTGGCGGATGGCGTCGGTGGCCTGTCCGCTTTGGGTTTCAGTCATGGGTTTCTCACTGATCAATGTTTCATCTCGAAAATCTCCTGAACGATAATAGGCGCCAAACCCACGGAAGGTTCATCAAGCAGTACCAAAGTAGGACAGGGAAATACCGCTGACTTGCAGGATGGAATCGGTCGAGCTCATGCGATGTCCCGTTTGAATTCGGATAGCCAGGCAGGCGCAGGTTGCGCGTCGGGGGCGTGCGTGGCTTGCCAGATGAAATGCAGGTTTTGAAAGCCCAGCAGTCGGCGAACGCGGTTTTTGATCAGCCGTTGCAGGCCTTTTTCCGGGTGGGCGATGGCCCAGTCGCAGAGGCGTCGGCGCCAGGTGCCTTGGGGGGCGAGACGGCTGTCGATTTCGGCGGCCAGCAGTTGCAGGCGCTCGGCCGATAACAACAATCCCGAGGGTGCCACTTCACGACGGTCGCGGCTGGCACTGTCGAGGCTTTCCGGGAAGGCCAGAGCATGGCCGCGGTTCAGCCAGTGTTCGAGCAAAACGCTGAGGCCGGCCTGCCATTGGGTGCCCTCTTCGCTCCACAATGGCTTGCCTTGTGCCCAGCGGTTCAGGCGTTGCGGAGGTTCAACCGGGCCGAGTAGATCAGCGAAGTTCAACAGCGATTGACCTTCGTTGAGCCAGAGTTTCCGGGGCTGTCGACCCTGGACGAACGCGTGAGTGGGCCGGCTGCGCCGCAGGTTTTTGTGCAGTGATTCGGGGTCGAGGTTGTCCGGCAAGGTCAGCAGTTCACCGCCGATATGTAGCGATGCCAGGGCCAGCAGCAATAGATTCGGCTCGAAGGCGCCGCTCAACGCCAGACGCGATTCTTTTGTGAATCCTTGCTGACTCAAACCGTCGGCCAAACGCTCGACATCGCGCAAGGCATCTATCCAGCGCCAGACGAACCACTGGCCATGGCGTTTGTGGCGCAACGCAGGCTGCAAGGGCCTGACCTGCGCCCAGTGGCGCAATTGCTCCAAAGCCTTGGGCAGATCGACCCGACACTCGGTGGTGTCCGCGATTGGCGGAGGTTTGAGTTCGTGCACGCTCATTGGCTTGATCTCCTGTTCATGGGCAAAAGCGTGCGGTGGTCCGCTGGGCTGAGATCTATGGAACGACTTCGATTCAGTGTGGGAGCGGGCTTGCTCGCGAAAGCGGTCTAATAGGCGACATCGATGTTGGATGTACTGGCCCCTTCGCGAGCAAGTCGGATCGCCGCACCGCCGCTCCCACAGGGGATTTGTGTGGTGTTCGAGTGTTCTATGCAGACGCGACTTTCTTCTCCTGCTGCCGCAACGCCGCCAAATCCCGATAACCGCTCCCCGGATGGATTTCCGACAATCGCGGCCCTTCCCCAAACAGCTTCTCGCGCAAGGTCCCCGGCGCGTATTCGGTTTTGTAGACCCCACGTTTTTGCAACTCCGGCACCAGCAACTCCACGGCGTCGATGAAGGTTTCGTGAGTCAATGCATAGGCCAGGTTAAAGCCGTCCACATCGGTCTCCTCGACCCACTCCTGCAGCAAATCGGCGACGGTCTCGGGACTGCCGACAAACAACGGACCAAAACCGCCAATGCCAACCCAGTCGGCCAATTCGTTAGGCGTCCAGACCTTGTTCGGGTCTGCCGTGGAAAACGCTTCCACCGCCGATTGAATCGCGTTGGTGTGCACATGCTTGAGCGGCTCATCGGGTTTGAACTGGCTGAAATCAATCCCGGTCCAGCCTGAGATCAACGCCATCGCGCCTTCATAACTGACCCAGGTTTTGTATTCCTCGAACTTGGCTTTGGCCTTGGCGTCGGTCTCGCCGAGGATCACGGTTTGCAGGTTGAAGATCAGGATCTTCGACGGATCGCGCCCGGCTTCGGCAGCACGACGACGAATGTCGGCAACGGTTTTCTTCAGCAGCACTTTCGACGGCGCAGCGACGAATACGCACTCGGCATGCTCGGCCGCGAATTGCTTGCCGCGACTCGATGCGCCAGCCTGATAGAGAACCGGCGTGCGTTGCGGCGATGGTTCGCAAAGATGAATGCCCGGCACTTGGAAGTGTTTTCCGACATGCTGGATTTCATGGATTTTGCTCGGGTCGCTGAAGATCCGCCGCTCACGATCGCGCAGGATGGCGCCCTCTTCCCAACTGCCCTCCCAGAGTTTGTAGCAAACCTCCAGGTACTCTTCGGCGAAGTCGTAACGGGCGTCGTGTTCGGTCTGGTTTTTCTGGCCGAGGTTCTTCGCACCGCTTTCCAGATAAGAGGTGACGATGTTCCAGCCGGCGCGGCCCTTGGTCAGATGGTCGAGCGTCGACAGGCGCCGGGCGAACGGATACGGGTGTTCGAACGACAACGAAGCGGTCAGGCCGAACCCCAGATGCTCGGTGACCAGCGCCATCGGCGGAATCAATTGCAGCGGATCGTTGACCGGCACCTGCGCCGCCTGACGGATCGCCGCGTCACCATTGCCGTTGTAAACGTCGTAGATGCCCAGCACGTCGGCAATGAACAAACCGTCGAACTTGCCGCGTTCGAGGATTTTCGCCAGATCGGTCCAGTACTCCAGATCCTTGTATTGCCAGGAGCGATCCCGCGGATGCGCCCACAGACCGGGCGACTGGTGACCGACGCAGTTCATGTCAAAGGCGTTGAGACGAATTTCGCGGCCCATCAAACAGCACTCCTGAAGCTTGGGGGATGGATGCCGTTGAGGCGGAAGTTGCCGATGAGGTGGAGTTTCCGGCGCAGCGGGTCATGCAGTGATCCGGGCAACACGGTGCGTTGGCCGGTGAGTTCGAATTCCGCGTTGCTGACGGCATTTAGTGCGTCGGCGCTGGCCAGGTGCGACTCGGCGATGGCGACGCTGATTTCCGTGTCGTCATCCACGCTGTTCAAAAAGTCTTCGGCGCGTTCGAGCAGCGCGGCGGCGACTTCAATGCGGATGTGCAAATCGCCGAAGCGGCTGATGACGTAAGGATCATCCGTGGTTTGGGCCTGCTGCCGGACGAAACGCAACGTCGCATCAAGCAAGCTGCGGGCGTTGTGCAAATCATGCTGACTTTTGGCCAGGGGCTGCCCGGCAACAATCGGTTGAGTCAAAGCGTTCATGGTGGGCTCCTCAGTTCCAGGCGTGGCGCGCAGGCTTCACGCCGTTGAGCAGGTAGTTGCCGATCAGGTGGTATTTCCAGCGTGCCGGATCGTGCAGGGTGTGCGTCCGGGCGTTGCGCCAGTGGCGGTCGAGGTTGTACTTGCCGAGCACCGAGCGGGTGCCGGCCAGTTCGAAGAGTTTGCTGCTGGCAAGCAAAGCGATCTCGGCCGACAGCACTTTGGCCTGGGCAACCACCACCGAAGCGCGGGCCACCGTGTCTTCGTTGGGATTGAGCAAGGCATGGTCAATGGCGCGACCGGCCTTTTTGAGGATCGCTTCGGTGCCGTGGACCCGCCATTCGAGGTCGCCGATGGCGGCGATGCTGAACGGGTCCTGCCAGCCGTGATCCTGCCCGCTGTCAATCCATGGCCGGGCTTCGCGGGCGTAGCGTTTGGTTTCTTCCAGGGCGCCGACGGCAATGCCGGTGTCCACGGCGGCCTGGATGATTTGTGAAATCGGGCCGTCGGCCGTGGGTTCATCGAAGGCCTTGTGGGCCGGGATTACCGCGGTCAAAGGCACTTTCACGGCGTTGAGTGTCACGCCGCCGCTGGCCGTGGTGCGCTGGCCGAAACCGTCCCAGCTGTCGATAACGGTCAAGCCGGGAGTGTCGCGTTCGATGAAGGCGATGAAGGCTTTGTTCTCTTCATTAACCGCCACCGCTGGCACGATGTGCGCGAACAAGGCGCCGGTGCAGTAGAACTTTTCGCCGTCGATCTGCGCGGTGTCTTTATTGAAACGGATTCGGGTTTCGAAGGCACCGGCATTTTTGCTTTTGGATTCGGAGAAAGCGTTGCCGAATCGGTAGCCCTGCAGGACTTTGCCGAAGTAGTAACGCTTCTGCTCTTCGGTGGCGGTTTGCAGCAGGATGTCGAGTACGCCGAGGTGGTTTTGCGGGATCTGGCCGAGGGATGAGTCGGCTGCGGAAATGATCTTGATCACCTCAGCGACGGTCACGTAGGAAACGCCGGCGCCGCCGTATGCCTTGGGAACGGTAATGCCCCAGAGGCCGCTGGCGGAAAACTCGTCGAGCTCGGCGACTGGCAAGCGTCGCTCGCGATCCCGCACGCTGGCCTCGATGGCAAAGCGTGCCGCGAGCTTGTGAGCGACGGCGATCGCCTCGGCGTCCGAGCGGATGACGTGGGCGGTGCGAGGGGGTTGGGTTGAGGCTGTCATGGGCCGACTCCGGGATCTGGTGAATGCACCAAAGCTTTTGCAGGAGTCGTGCCTGAAACTAAATCACTTTATTTTCAATAGGTTAAAGAATTATCCGAGAAAGGCTCGCAGCTTTAAAACAGCAAAGTGTCTATCCAGTGTTGATCCGCAAACAGTTAGATCACCACATTTCGCACAAACCGCGCCGCCACCGGCCCATCGTTGCGATAGGCGTGGGGCTGGTTGCTGGCGAACATGTAGAACTCGCCGGCAGCGATCTCATGGGGTGTATCGCCCAGCATCAGCGTCAGGCAGCCTTCGAACACGTAGATCTGCTCACTCCAACCCTCGGCATCCTGTTGCGACGGATAAATCTCCCCCGGTTGCAGGCACCACTCCCATTGTTCCACCTCACGGGTGGCGGTGGCTTTGGACAGTAAAACGGCTTTGCTGCCAGGAATCGTCCCGGCCCAGGCCACTTCGTTGATGCGACTCGGATCGCGTGCATCCGGGGCCTGGATCAGGTCGCTGAATGCGACGTTCAGCGCTTCGGCCACGCGGTCGAGGGTGGTCAGGCTGACGTTTTTTTCGCCGGCCTCGATGGCCACCAGCATCCGGCGACTGACCCCGGATTTTTCCGCCAGCGTCGCCTGGCTCATGTCGGCGGCGTGGCGCAAGCGTCGAACGTTCTGGCTGACGTGCTGGAGGACCGAAGTCCGTTGCGTGGAATCTTTGTGCACTATATTGCTCACTTGGTGGGGTTGGGCAGTATACTGCGCAACATTCGGCGCATTGTGCGTCGCCCTCAGGTAGCGCGCAAGGTCATGACGTCGGTGAATACCCCTCACACTTCCTCCCGTTTCTCGCGGTTCAGCAAGGCTGAGTGCGTGCTGGTGCTGATCACCATGGTCTGGGGCGGGACCTTCTTGCTGGTGCAGCATGCGATGACCGTCAGCGGGCCGATGTTCTTCGTCGGTCTGCGCTTTGCCGCGGCGGCGATCATTGTTGCGCTGTTTTCCTGGCGTCACCTGCGGGATCTGACCCTGTTCGAATTGAAGGCTGGGGCCTTTATCGGCGTGGCGATCATGCTGGGTTACGGATTGCAGACCGTCGGGTTGCAGAGCATTCCCAGCAGTCAGTCGGCGTTTATTACCGCGTTGTACGTGCCCTTCGTGCCGTTGCTGCAATGGCTGGTGCTGGGGCGGCGCCCTGGGTTGATGCCGAGCATCGGGATCATGTTGGCGTTTACCGGGTTGATGTTGCTGTCGGGACCGGCCGGCGCTTCGTTCAATTTCAGCCCGGGTGAAATCGCCACGTTGATCAGCGCCGTGGCGATTGCGGCGGAGATCATTCTGATCAGTACGTATGCCGGCCAGGTCGATGTGCGACGGGTGACGGTGGTGCAATTGGCGGTCACCTCGGCGCTGGCGTTTTTGATGGTGGTGCCGACTCAGGAAAGAATTCCGGACTTCTCCTGGCTGCTGTTATGCAGCGCGTTGGGCTTGGGCGCGGCCAGTGCGGCGATTCAAGTGGCGATGAACTGGGCGCAGAAGAGCGTTTCGCCGACGCGGGCGACGTTGATTTATGCCGGTGAGCCGGTGTGGGCCGGGATTGTCGGAAGGATTGCCGGGGAGCGGTTGCCGGCGATTGCACTGGTGGGTGCGGGGTTGATTGTGGCGGCGGTGATTGTCAGCGAGTTGAAGACCAAGGGTAAGGCTGCTTCGCCTGAAGAAGAGTTGGAGCAGGAAACACAAGGTTAAACCTCAAGACCTGTAGCGCCTGCCAGATCGTCTTCGCGAGCAAGCCCGCTCCCACACTGGATGTGTGTTGTGCTGAGGTTATGTGTACACAGCAAATCCAGTGTGGGAGTGGGCTTGCTCGCGAAGGGGCCAGACCTGCTGAAAACCGCCCTTTGAAACAATGTGAATCAGGAATTTTCCGTCTACCTTGTAGGATTCTGCGACAGCTTGGCGTTTGGTGATCCGGGAGCTGGCACGTATGATGCTTCACAAACTTCCGCAGATTAGAAGCCTATGTCCCTGATAGTTCTACTGCTTCTGCCTTTTATCGGCAGCTGTCTGGCAGCCTTGCTGCCGCACAACGCGCGTAACACCGAATCTTTGTTAGCGGGTCTGGTTGCCTTGATAGGCACCGTTCAGGTCGCCCTGCTGTACCCGCAAATCGCCGATGGCGGCGTGATCCGCGAAGAATTTTTCTGGTTGCCCAGCCTTGGCCTGAACTTCGTCCTGCGCATGGACGGCTTCGCCTGGCTGTTCTCGATGCTGGTGCTGGGCATCGGCACACTGGTTTCGTTGTACGCCCGCTACTACATGTCGCCGGACGATCCGGTGCCGCGGTTCTTCGCGTTTTTCCTGGCGTTCATGGGCGCCATGCTCGGGCTGGTGATCTCCGGCAACCTGATCCAGATCGTGTTTTTCTGGGAGCTGACCAGCCTCTTTTCATTCCTGTTGATCGGCTACTGGCACCACCGCGCCGATGCGCGACGCGGTGCTTATATGGCGCTGATGGTCACCGGCGCAGGCGGTTTGTGTCTGCTGGCGGGGGTTATGCTGCTCGGCCATGTGGTCGGCAGCTATGACCTGGGCAAGGTCCTGGCCGCCGGCGATCTGATTCGCGCACACGCCCTCTACCCTATTCTGCTACCCCTGATCCTGATCGGCGCCCTGAGCAAAAGCGCGCAGTTCCCCTTCCACTTCTGGCTGCCCCACGCGATGGCGGCGCCGACACCGGTTTCGGCTTATCTGCACTCGGCGACCATGGTCAAGGCCGGGGTGTTTCTCCTCGCACGACTGTGGCCGTCGCTGTCCGGCAGCGAAGAATGGTTCTACATCGTCAGCGGCGCCGGCGCCTGCACCCTGTTGCTCGGCGCGTACTGCGCGATGTTCCAGAACGACCTCAAGGGTTTGCTGGCTTACTCGACCATCAGTCACCTGGGCCTGATCACCCTGCTGCTGGGCCTGAACAGTCCGCTGGCCGCCGTGGCCGCGGTGTTTCACATTCTCAACCACGCGACGTTCAAGGCTTCGCTGTTCATGGCCGCCGGGATCATCGACCACGAAAGCGGCACCCGCGACATTCGCAAGCTCAGCGGCCTGATCAAGCTGATCCCGTTCACCGCCACCCTGGCCATGGTCGCCAGCGCTTCCATGGCCGGTGTGCCGCTGCTCAACGGCTTCCTCTCCAAAGAGATGTTCTTCGCCGAAACCGTGTTCATCAATGCCACGGCCTGGATCGAGATGACGCTGCCCATCGTCGCGACCATCGCCGGGACCTTCAGCGTCGCCTACTCGCTGCGCTTTACCGTCGACGTGTTCTTCGGCCCGACCGCCACCGACCTGCCGCACACCCCGCACGAACCGCCCCGCTGGATGCGCGCGCCGGTGGAGTTGTTGGTTTTCGCCTGCCTGGTCGTGGGGATTTTCCCGGCGCAGGTGGTCGGCCCGTTGCTGGCCGCGGCTGCCCTGCCGGTGGTGGGCGGCACCTTGCCTGAATACAGCCTGGCGATCTGGCACGGCTGGAACGCGCCGATGATCATGAGCGTGATCGCCATGTCCTGCGGCATCGTGCTCTATCTGCTGTTGCGCAATCAGCTCAAACAGGGGCGTTTCAAGTACCCGCCGTTCATTGGCCGGTTCAACGGCAAGCGCCTGTTCGAGCGCAGCCTGGTGATCATGATGCGCCTGGCCCGTCGTCTCGAGCGGCGGATCAGCACCAAGCGCCTGCAAACCCAATTGTTCCTGGTGGTGCTCGCGGCCGTGTTGGCCGGGTTGATCCCGATGCTCCACAGCAGCCTGAGCTGGGGCGACCGGCCGAAGATTCCGGGCTCGATCGTGTTCGTGATCCTCTGGCTGCTGGCGATTGCGTGCGCGCTCGGCGCGGCGTGGCAGGCCAAATATCACCGGCTCGCGGCCCTGACCATGGTCAGCGTCTGCGGCCTGATGACCTGCATCACCTTCGTCTGGTTCTCGGCGCCGGACCTGGCCTTGACGCAACTGGCGGTCGAAGTGGTGACCACGGTGTTGATCCTCCTCGGTCTGCGCTGGCTACCTCGACGGATCGAAGAGGTGTCGCCGTTGCCGAGCACCCTGCGCAAGGCACGCATCCGCCGTATCCGCGACTTGCTGCTGTCGACCGTGGTCGGTGGCGGCATGGCATTGCTGGCCTACGCGATGCTGACGCGCCAGACGCCGAACGACATTTCCTCGTTCTACCTCAGCCGTGCCCTGCCCGAAGGCGGCGGCAGCAACGTGGTCAACGTGATGCTGGTGGACTTCCGCGGCTTCGATACCCTCGGTGAAATTACCGTGCTGGTGGCCGTGGCCCTGACCGTATTCGCCCTGCTGCGACGCTTCCGTCCGCCAAAAGAAAGCCTGCAGTTGCCGGCCCAGCAGCGTCTGCTGGCACCGGACGTGGTGACTGATCTGGTCAACCCGCGCCACGCCAGCGACACCGCGCTCGGTTTCATGATGGTGCCGGCGGTGCTGGTCCGCCTGCTGCTGCCGATCGCCTTTGTGGTGTCGGTCTACCTGTTCATGCGCGGCCACAATCAACCGGGCGGCGGTTTTGTCGCGGGTCTGGTGATGTCCGTAGCGTTCATCCTGCAATACATGGTCGCCGGCACCCAGTGGGTCGAAGCACAAATGAGCCTGCGACCGCTGCGCTGGATGGGCACCGGCCTGCTGTTTGCTACGGTGACCGGGCTCGGGGCGATGGCCGTCGGGTATCCGTTCCTGACCACCCACACCTGGCATTTCGGACTGCCGGTGTTCGGTGACATTCACATTGCCAGTGCGCTGTTCTTCGACATTGGCGTGTACGCCGTAGTGGTCGGTTCGACTCTGTTGATCCTCACCGCCCTCGCTCACCAATCGGTACGGGGTCACAAGACCGCTGCCCTGCCTAGATCCGTTGCCACGCAAGGAGCCGTCTGATGGAAGAAGTCATCGCAATCGCCATCGGCGTATTGGCCGCGTCCGGGGTCTGGCTGATCCTGCGGCCACGGACGTTTCAGGTGGTGATGGGCCTGTGCCTGCTGTCCTACGGCGTCAATCTGTTCATCTTCAGCATGGGCAGCCTGTTTATCGGCAAGGAGCCGATCATCAAGGACGGCGTGCCGCAGGACCTGTTGCACTACACCGACCCGCTGCCGCAAGCGCTGGTGCTGACCGCCATCGTGATCAGCTTCGCCATGACCGCGCTGTTTCTGGTGGTGCTGCTGGCTTCCCGGGGCCTGACCGGTACCGACCACGTGGATGGCCGGGAGCCTAAAGAATGAATCTGATGCCGCACCTGATCGCTGCACCGATTCTGCTGCCGCTGCTGACCGCCGCCGTGATGCTGATGCTGGGGGAGAAACACCGTCCGCTGAAGGCCAAGATCAACCTGTTCTCCAGTCTGGTGGGGCTGGGCATTGCCGTACTGTTGCTGCAATGGACTCAGGAGACGGGCGTCCCCGGCTCCATCGGCGTGTACCTGCCGGGCAACTGGCAGGTGCCGTTCGGTCTCGTGCTGGTGGTCGATCGTCTGTCGGCGCTGATGCTGGTGCTGACCGGGATCATCGGCGTCAGCGCCCTGCTGTTCGCCATGGCCCGTTGGGACGGTGCCGGTTCGAGTTTCCACGCGCTGTTCCAGATTCAGATGATGGGCCTGTACGGCGCGTTCCTGACGGCGGACCTGTTCAACCTGTTTGTGTTTTTTGAAGTGTTGCTGGCGGCCTCTTATGGCCTGATGCTCCACGGTTCGGGTCGGTCGCGGGTGTCGGCGGGGCTGCATTACATCTCGATCAACCTGCTGGCCTCGTCGCTGTTCCTGATCGGCGCGGCGCTGATCTACGGCGTCACCGGCACCCTGAACATGGCCGACCTGGCGCTGAAAATCCCGCTGGTACCGGAAGCCGATCGCGGCCTGCTGCATGCCGGCGCGGGGATTCTGGCCGTGGCGTTCCTGGCCAAGGCCGGGATGTGGCCACTGAACTTCTGGTTGGTGCCGGCCTATTCCGCGGCGAGCGCGCCGGTGGCGGCGATGTTCGCGATCATGACCAAGGTCGGTGTCTACACCTTGCTGCGCTTGTGGACCCTGCTGTTCTCCGGTCAGGCCGGCGCCTCGGCGTACTTTGGTGGCGACTGGCTGATCTACGGTGGCATGGCGACCATCGTCTGCGCTGCGGTGGCGATCCTCGCCGCACAACGTCTGGAGCGCCTGGCCAGCCTGAGCATTCTGGTGTCGGCCGGGATTCTGCTGTCGGCCATCGGTTTCGCCCAGCCCAACCTGATCGGCGCGGCACTGTTCTATCTGGTCAGCTCGACCCTGGCATTGAGCGCGTTGTTCCTGTTGGCCGAGTTGATCGAGCGTTCGCGTTCGGCGAATGAAATGCCGTTGTTCGATGACGGCGATCTGCCGCGACCGATGGAATCCTTGCAGCCGCCCAAAGGCATCAACCTCGATGACGAGCAGAAAGCCGTGGTCGGCCAGGTGATTCCCTGGACCAAGGCGTTCCTCGGGTTGAGCTTCATTGCCTGCTCGCTGCTGATCATCGGCATGCCGCCGCTCTCGGGATTCATTGGCAAACTCGGCTTGCTCAGCGCCCTGCTCAATCCGCTGGGCCTGGGCAATGGCGCCGATGAGCCGGTTTCTAACGCGGCGTGGGGCTTGCTGGCGCTGTTGATCCTCTCCGGGCTGGCGTCGTTGATTGCCTTCTCGCGCTTGGGCATCCAGCGGTTCTGGACGCCTGAGGAGCGGCCGTCGCCGTTGCTGCGACGCTTCGAATGCGTACCGATCATTGCGCTGCTGGGCTTGAGCATTGCGCTGACCTTCAAGGCCGAGCCGCTGCTGCTCTACACCCAGGCAGCCGCCCAAGCCTTGAACAACCCGCAGCAATACGTGATGGCGGTGCTCGGTACCCGTGCGGTTCCAAGCCCGGAAGCCAAAGCCGCGGTAGCGGAGGTCACACCATGAAGCGTCTGTTTCCTGCTCCCTGGTTGTCGCTGGCCCTGTGGTTGCTGTGGCTGGTGCTGAACCTGTCGATGAGCCCCGGCAATCTGCTGCTGGGCGCGGTGCTGGGGTTCTGCGCGCCGTTGATGATGCGCAAGCTGCGACCGCTGCCGATCCGCATTCGTCGGCCGGGCGTGATTGTGGGTTTGTTCTTTCTTGTCGGTCGCGATGTGGTGGTGTCCAACCTCGCCGTGGCCTGGAGCGTGCTCAACGCCGGTCGCCGTCCACCGCGCTCGCGCTTCATCAAGGTGCCGCTGGATTTGCGTGACGCCAACGGCCTGGCCGCGTTGTCGATGATCTGCACGGTGATTCCCGGCACGGTCTGGTCGGAACTGGCGCTGGACCGCAGTATTTTGTTGCTGCACGTCTTCGATCTGGATGACGAAGCGCTGTTCATCCAGCACTTCAAGGCGACCTACGAGCGCCCCTTGATGGAGATCTTCGAATGAGCGCCTTGCTGTCGAACGCGATCCTGCTGAGCCTGTTCATCTTTTCCCTGGCGATGATTCTGACCCTGATCCGGCTGTTCAAGGGCCCGTCGGCTCAGGACCGGGTTCTGGCACTGGATTACCTGTACATCATCGCGATGCTGATGATGCTGGCGCTGGGCATTCGTTATGCCAGTGACACTTACTTCGAGGCGGCGCTGCTGATTGCGCTGTTCGGTTTCGTCGGCTCGTTTGCCCTGGCGAAATTCCTGCTGCGTGGCGAGGTGATCGAATGAGCGCTGAACTGTCTCTGTGGATTGAAATTCCGGTGGCGATCCTGCTGGTGATCAGCAGTCTGTTTGCGCTGATCGGCGCGGTTGGACTGGTGCGAATGAAGGACTACTTCCAGCGCATGCACCCGCCGGCGCTGGCGTCGACCTTGGGCGCCTGGTGCGTGGCGCTGGCTTCGATCATTTACTTTTCGGCACTCAAGTCCGGGCCGGTGTTGCATGCCTGGCTGATTCCGATTCTGTTGTCGATTACGGTGCCGGTGACCACGCTGTTGCTGGCGCGGGCGGCGCTGTTTCGTAAGCGCATGGCGGGGGATGATGTGCCGGCCGAGGTGAGCAGTCGGCGCACGGAAAGCGGGAGTTAAGTTCAGAGGTTTGTATTGATTGTAAGGGCCTCTTCGCGAGCAAGCCCGCTCCCACATTTGCTCTCCAGTGAACACAGATTTTGTGTCTGACGGAGATCAAATGTGGGAGCGGGCTTGCTCGCGAAGGCGATAGTCCGGTCGACTCAGATCCAGGCGACTGCCAACAACCCCGCCCCCAACACCACACACAACGGCGAATACGCCCAGGTGTCGAGCCGGGCAAACTTCGAATCCTTCACCTGTTTGAAGAACCCCATCAGATGCGAATCGCCAATCGCCCGGGCAAACATCAGCATCGCAATCGCGCTGATCACCCATTGCAGCGACCAGTGATGCACCGTCGGCAGATACAGGCCGACCCGCATGCACACCAGCATCGCTATCAGCAGCAACCCGACCGCCACCAGCAACGTCGCAAAGCCTGAAGGCTTGAAGGCCAGCCTGGGTTCTGCGCCGTCCTCCGCGGATATTCGCGGGACCGCCGCCTCGCTACCCAACTTGCCACCAGCCGCCCAGTACAGGTGGATCAGGCTGATCAACAGGAAGATGGCAGCCATCCATTGCGCGATCAATAGGCTCATGTTCAGACTTCCAGCGTGAAATGTCGCAGCAGGATGAACTTCCTTGAACGATTTTGTAAGGGTATTCGTCATCAGCGATGATAAAGTGCCGCCCCATGAAACTCGCCCGAACTGATCGCACATTGATGGCATGGATGCTTTATTGCTGCGTCCTGTTCAACGTGTTCACCTGCAGTATCGGTCACGGTCAAATGGTCGGGATGCAGCTCAACGGCATCGGCGGCCAGTTCTGTACCGTCGACCCGGCCAGCCAGTTGCCGGCCTCGTCGAACACCTCCGACGACAAACTGCCGACCCTGTCCAAGGCCTTCGGCTTCCCGTTGTGCTCCACCGGCGGCATGGGCCCGGCGCTCAACTCCAGCCTGACCCTGGCAATCCTCCCGCAGCAACACAGTCCGCCCTTGGCCGTCGTCGCCAACGCTGACCTCCCTGCCCGCTTCACCTGGCCCTCGGCCAACCCTCGTGCTCCGCCTGTCGCCTGAATTTCTTCGTCTTTTCCGATCAGCCCACTTCGCCAACGCGTGGCGTTGGCGTGTGCGCTGTTTCCTAGTCAAGCATTCAGGATTCATCGATGAAACGCATTCCTTTACTGGCAAGCCTGTTCGGCTGCCTGTCTGTAAACGCTTGGGCGCAATCCACAATCGACCTCGCGCCCACCACCATTGACGGCGAAGCGGCGGCCGAGCCGGGGCTGAGTCTGGATCAGTCCAGCGGCATGGCGTCGCGGCTTGGCCTGAGCGTGCGCGAAACCCCCGCCTCGGTAGCCGTGGCCAACCGCAACGACATCGAGCGCCACGGTGCGCAGAACTTCCAGGACGCTGCCAACACCCTACCGGGCGTCAACGCCAGCGCACCACCGGGTTTCGGTGGGTTCGTCTCCTACCGCGGTTTCACCAGCAGTCAGATCACCCAGATGTTCAACGGCATCAATGTCTCCGGCGGCCTCGCCCGGCCGGTAGACGCCTGGATCTATGATCGAGTGGAACTGGTCGGCGGCCCGTCATCGCTGATCAATGGTGCTGGCTCGGTGGGCGGTTCGCTGAACTACGTGACCAAACTGGCGACTCTCGAAGAGCAAGCCGTCGAAGGCTGGGTCAGCTACGGCAGTTACGACACCACCGAGACCGCATTCGGCCTCAACCACGCCCTGAGCGATGCCAGCGCGGACGTGCAGCACTACGCGCGGCTCGATGTCAGCCACAACACCGGCAACGGCTACATCGACCGTCAGGAGCGTGATGCGTGGAGCGTGGCGTTCTCGCTGCTCAGTGACCTGACGCCGAACCTGTCTCACACCTTGGCCCTGGAATATCAGGATGAACACGAAGACAGCCCTTACTGGGGCACGCCGGTGCTCAACCCCAAGGCCGGCAAATTGAAGATCGACAAGCACAACCGCTTCAACAACTACAACGTCGAGGATGGCCGCTACGAGCAGCGCACGATCTGGGTGCGCTCGATCATCGACTACCGGATCAACGACAGCACCACCCTGCACAACACCCTCTACCACCTCGACAGTCAGCGCGATTACCGCAACCTGGAAACCTACCAGTACAACGCCGACAACAGTGCGGTGAATCGCTCCACCGCCTATCAGGTTCGCCATCAGGGCGAGCAGAACGGCAACCAGTTCGAACTGCGCCACGACAACACGTTGTTCGGGCTGGACACGACCTGGTCCGGCGGCTTCGAGTACAAGGTCAACCAGACCACCAACTCGCCACTGAACGTCAAAGGTGCCAGCACCGTCGACCCGAATAACTTCCAACCGGGTCACTTCTACGACATCCCGGGCACCAAACCGGGGTTTGTCAGCGACAAGACCAACGAAGTCACCACCAAAGCCCTGTTCGCCGAGAACCGCTTGGCCCTCACCGACAAACTCGCGCTGCTGACCGGCCTGCGTTATGACGACATCGACCTGGACGTGACCAACCACCGGGTCGTGACCGCCAGCAATCCCCGGCACCTCAAGCGCAGCTGGGAGCCGGTGACCGGTCGGGTCGGCCTGACTTACCAATTCATTCCCGAAGCCAACGTCTACGTGCAATACAGCACCGCCGCCGAACAGCCTAATGGCACGCAAGACTTCGACGTGTCCACCGGCAAGCAATGGGAAGTCGGCAGTAAATTCGATTATCTGGACGGCCGCGGCTCGGCGACAGTGGCGGCTTACACGATTGAGCGAAAGGACTTCGCGGTGACCGATCCACTGGATCCGACCAGCAGCATTCCCGTGGGTCAGCAGACGTCCAAAGGCATCGAACTGGCCAGTTCGTTCAGGATCACCGACAAGCTGTTGGCCGAAGGCAACTTCGCCTGGGTCGATGCGCAGTACGACGAATTCAACGAGAAGAATGCGGCGGATGTGGTGGTTTCACGCAAAGGCAACACACCGACCAACGTGCCGGACCGGGTCGGCAATCTGTGGCTGACCTATGACTTCGCGCCGCAATGGCAGGGCGGTGTCGACGCGCGGTATGTGGCCTCGGTGTTTGCCGACAGCGCCAACACCCTGACCGTGCCGTCGTACACGCTCTACGGAACGTTCCTCAGCTACAAGGTCGATCAACACACCACCGTCACCGGCCGGGTGCGCAACCTGACCAATGAGGTGTATGCCGAATTTGCCCATGTGTCACCGGCGTACTACCTCGGTACGCCGCGTACCTTCGAGTTGGCGGTGCAGACCCGATTCTAAAAGCAAAAACAAAAGCATCGCGAGCAAGCTCGCTCCCACAGTTGATCGCGTACTCCTGTGGGAGCGGGCTTGCTCGCGAAGGCGTCAGACTCACTGCATCACTTCAACTCGGCAGAGACTTTATCCGCCACTTCCTTGGGCACCCAGGCCTGCCACACGTCCGGGTGCGCCTTCATGAACGCCTGCGCCGCCTGCCGTGGCGGAGTGTGCTTTTCGCTCATCTCGGCCAGCGCCCTGTTCAATGGATCGATTGGCAAGTCGACCTTGGTGAAGAACTCGGCAATCTGCGGATATTGCTTCTGGAATGGCGCGGACACGCCAATGGACAGCTTCGAGGGCAGTGAGCGAGTCGGTTTCGGATTCGGGTTGTCGGCGTCGGTCAGGGTTTTCCAGGCATCGGCGTCGAACGGCGGCTCTTCCAGCTGAACCAGTTTGAAGCGGCCGAGCAACGGAGTTGGCGACCAGTAATAGAACAGCACCGGTTTGCCGCGCCGAATCGAAGAACTGATCTCCGCATCCAGCGCTGCGCCGGAACCGCTGCGGAAATTCACATAGCTGTCATCCAGCCCATACGCCTTGAGTTTCTGTTTGTTGACCACTTCCGACGTCCAGCCGATCGGGCTATTGAGGAAGCGCCCCTTGCCCGGGGTTTCCGGATCGCTGAACACGCCCTTGTATTTCGGCAGGTCGCTGACACTGCGCAGGCCCGGTGCCAGCGGCTTGATGCCTTTCGCCGGGTCGCCCTTGATCACATATTCGGGCACCCACCAACCTTCGGTGGCGCCCTTGACCGTATCGCCGAGACTCGCGACTTTGCCTTCAGCCTCAGCCTTGACCCAGACCGGACTGCGACCGGCCCACTCTTCGCCAATGACCTGAATGTCATTGTTGGCCAGTGCGGTCTCCAGGGTGATGGTCGTCCCCGGCAAGGTATCGGTCGGCAGCCCGTAGCCCTTCTCGACGATGATCCGCAGGATATCGGTGATCAGGCTGCCGCTTTCCCAGTTCAGGTCGGCGAAGTGGATCGGCGCCTGGGCCGCGAACACCGGAATGGGTGAAGCCAACAATCCGAAAGTGGCCAGGGTAGCGGCCAGCAACCGTCGAAATCCGTTCATGCTTTTGCACCTCGTGCTGTTCACAGCAATAGCAGGATGGCCTGGCAGAAGACCGCAAAGCCTCTGAATACTCAGTCATCTGACTGTAGTAGAGGTTCCTGCTTTCGAGGGAGGTCAATCAATTTTCGGAAGGTTCCTGCAAGCGCGCCAGCGCTCTTCGTACCATGCTGGCGTATTCCGCCGGACGCAACGTATAGATCTGTGACGCCACCCAACCCAGCCATGCACCTTGCAAAACAACCTTCTGGTCGAACATCCGCTGGGCTTCGGCTTGCGCACTGGCCTGGTTCTGTTCGTGGAAGTCGGCGCGGGTCAGGATCATTATTCGCTGGCCTTGAAGGTGACCAGTTCGCCTTTGCGCCACTTGGCCGCCTTGGCGGTCACGGCTTTCAGGGTTTTGGTCAGGCCTTCCTGCAACTGTTGGTGGGCGGCGAACACCATCACCACGCTATGCCCTTCCTTGAACACGATCCCGTGACCATCAGCAGTGGTGACGAAGGCGTAATCACCCAGGCCGTAAACCGTCAGTTTGATTTCGCGGAACTTGATGTCCAGCTTGCCGCCTTCGCGACTGGGCAATACAGAGGCGCTGAAATGATCGCCGACCTTGAGTTTAAGCCCTGGTTTGTCATCAACCACCAGCGCCTCTTCGGTGTCGATCTCGGCAATGTAAATGCCTTCAGCGTTCTGTTCGGTGATGTAAACAAAACGTGACTGGAACTGTTTAACCAGCTTTGCGCGCAAATCACCCAGCACGAACAAAGCATGCATATCGAGATTACTTACTGCCAAGGAAACATCCCCACATCTGAAAATGATGCTGCACGCAGGAAAACAGCGCACAGCAGAAAAAAGCGGCAATGCCGAAGGTGTAGCCAAATGACCCGGGTTGAAATCCTGAAACGAGCAGAGCGCTCATTCATCGCGAGGTTTGAGAAGACTACTGGAACAACACTCACGTCGTCTTGCCTGGCGTTCGTCAGAGGTTGAAGGAAAAAGCCCTTCCGACGGCCAGAAAAACGGGACTACCAACTTTAGGGAAAAAACTCTTTAAAAAAAGCACTTTTCCGACATATCGCCAGCAAAAAATTGCTTTAGATGAACATCGATCGCCAAACACTGACGGTGATTCTAGAGCAGCGATGCTCATCGAGACTACCCAAAACCACGTACGCACGTCGGTAAAACTACGAAAAGGACTTCATATGTGCACGCTGACACATTTTGCTCACCCTCAGGCGCCCAATACGAACCGCTCGAGGACACTGCCCCCAGGGATGTTTCAACCGCATGAATACTACCCTGAAGAGCTCGCCCGGCCACGCTTTCAGGTCATTCTGGCCGGCAATGCCTTTTTTCATATCAAGGAAATTTCCACCGGCCGCGTCAGAGGTTTCCGCGGCAATCATAACGAAGCCTGCGCCCTTGCCCGCTCGCTCGAGTTACGCGGTTGACGGTCCCGCCCGTTCATTTCCATAGACGCTTCGTCATGCCGGCGACTTAACTCAGCCGCCAGCATGCAACTACTGCCATACTGCCCGACCAATGAAATCCGTCCCCAGGGTGGGCGGCGTTCAAAACAACAGAATATTTTCAAGGGAAGGCGGCTACGTGACGGAATTTGATATCGGTGAATTTTTTATCCGGGGCGAAGCCAGAGAAGTCGAAGGCGAATTCCAGGCAGTCATTATCATGCGCGCCAAACCACCGCTGACCGCCGTGACGTATCACCAGGTCGAGAAGGATCGCTGGTTCAAGACCTCGGACGTTGCCGCCGTTGCCGCCCAGGAGGCCGCCAAGGCGCTGAAGCTTGCCGTCGATGACGGTGCATTGAAAGCCTGATAGTCGGTTTGCAGTCTATGCTCATTTTTGCTTACGAACATCGCCATCGAACTCCTGAAGCGCGGCTCCCTCAGATGCAATGAAGCCGCCCCTCAAATCTCGCACTCGACGCGACCCGCAAGGAGATGAACATGGATTCACCCATACATGACTTGAAAGGTTTGTTCGACCAACTCGGTCTGGACTCCAACGAGAAGGCCATCGACGATTTCATTGCCAGTCATTCGCCCTTGGCTGACAACAAAAAACTCATCGATGCCGAGTTCTGGTCCCCGCAGCAAGCCGGCTTCCTGAAAGAACAATTGCGTGAAGACGCGGATTGGGCGCGGGTGGTCGACGACCTGAACCTGCGCATGCATCAGATCCACTAGCCTCTGATTCCATGCAGGCTGTCGGGTGTTTTGGCGTTCAATTGCGCCAACCAGGCAGCCCTGCACTCCTGCGCCTCTTCGCGACTTGAGAATGCCGTTCCGCGGCGTTCGCCATTGAGCAGCACCACCCAACAGACGCTCTTCCCCAGCGAACGCAAACTGGCAGGCACACCGCTGCCTATCATGACGGCGACATCGACTTTGCTTTGCATGCTGACCTCTCGAACTTCATTAGCAACCTAACTATGTAGGCATGGTAATGAGTTCATTCGCTTGGAAACAGCAACGCAACTGCACAGCTTTGTTGTTGGACCGGTAACAATGGCCGGTCTATCAACGTAATGCTGTTCACTTAAGTTTGGTGTTTTCAGGTGCACACATGCGTAGCTAGGGGGCGGTGGATCGAGCGCCGACCTGTTTTTTTTGTGTGCATATCCGTTTCTGCGGTGATGGCGGCTATCGGTTTCGCTTTTACAGCGAGTCACTTTGGAAAAGCCCCAAAGTAACCAAAGGGCTCTTGCCCCTGTCGTTCGGTGCCTCGCCTAGGCTCGGCATACCCTCGCTCCGGTCCTGCTCCGTGGGCCCGCCGCCATCGGCCATCCATGGCCGGGGGCGG
>NZ_LMCV01000038.1:0-27501 GCF_001424925.1 Pseudomonas sp. Root329
GGCCGATGGCGGCGGGCCCACGGAGCAGGACCGGAGCGAGGGCATGCCGAGCCTAGGCGAGGCACCGAACGTCAGGGGCAAGAGCCCTTGGTTACTTGGGGCTTTTCCAAGTGACTCGCTGTAAAAGCGAAACCGATAGCCGCCATCACCGCAAAAACGGATATACACCCAATCCCCCCAATACCCCTCCGCGCCATAAGACGACGAAGGGACTTTAAACCTTGGGCGTTAAAGCTAGTCTGAAGAGTAAGCCTTACAACGGCTGCCGCCGGCGATTGCCGGACACTGACACTGCCTGCCACGAGCAGGTGCGCATTGAGGTCACTATGAAAATCCGCGAGCTTGCCCATCACTGGGAAGAAAACGCCAAGGGTCGCCTGACCGACACCGGATACTCGATTCATCTGGATGTAGAGGCCGCCGCACGGCTGGCGGCCATTATCGAGATGTACCCCAAACGGCAGCCCGAAGAACTGCTCGGCGAGCTGATCGGCGCCGCCCTGGAAGAGCTCGAAAAAAGCTTCCCGTACGTGAAGGGCTCGACCGTCGTGGCCACCGACGAAGAAGGTGATCCGCTGTACGAAGACGTCGGTCCGACTCCGCGTTTTCTCGCCTTGTCCCGTCGTCATTTGCACGATTTGTCGGCCGTTGACGACAAACAGAAACACTGATTACCGCACTTCTTTCCCCCTCTCAAAATGCGTATTCCTGGCCGCCTACGGGGTCGGGAATACCGCTGCTTGCGGTAAGAATTCCCGGTTTAGAGCCTTGTCCGCTCGGTCAAAGTTTTTTCAGGCGATAAGCCATATTCTCTGAACTTTCGAAAAACGCCTCGGGTCACACCCATTAACCACGCCTGGGACGGCCGTTTTAAAACACCCCCGGAAATTGAAGGTTGCGGCTCCTTGCCCAGGATGGATGTTTAAGTTTTTCAGGAGTTATTCCAATGGAGTTGAAGACCATGAAGACCCGAACTGCCAAATCCTCGTTCCCCCCTCTGCGTAGCCTGAAACTGGCTGCACTGGCCATCGGCAGCAGCTTCGTTCTGGCCGGTTGTGCCGGCAACCCGCCAAGCGAGCAATTCGCTGTGACGGAATCGGCGGTCAACAGCGCCGTCAGTGCTGGCGGTACCGAATTCGCGGCAGTGGAAATGAAATCCGCCCAGGACAAGCTCAAACAAGCCGAAATCGCCCTGCACGACAAAAAGTATGACGAAGCCAAAGTCCTGGCCGAACAGGCCGAGTGGGACGCTCGCGTGGCTGAGCGCAAAGCCCAGGCGATCAAAGCTGAACAGGCTGTGAAGGACTCTCAGAAAGGTGTTCAAGAACTGCGTCAGGAAAGCCAGCGCACCGTGCAGTAAGCGGCGCGACACGACGTACTTCTTACTCGACTAAAAGGACGAAACCACCATGCGTACACAATTGATGATCCCTGCCCTGCTGGCCGCAAGCGTTGCACTGGCCGCCTGCTCCACGCCGCCGAACGCGAACCTGGAACAGGCCCGCACCAACTACACCGGCCTGCAAACCAACCCGCAAGCCAGCAAAGTCGCGGCGCTGGAAACCAAAGAAGCCAGCGATTACCTGGACAAGGCCGACAAGGCTTATCAAGACAAAGAAGACCAGGCCAAGGTCGACCAACTGGCTTACCTGACCAATCAACGTGTTGAAGTGGCGAAGCAGACCATCGCCCTGCGCAACGCCGAAGCCAATCTGAAAAATGCTTCTGCGCAGCGCGCCCAGGCTCGTCTGGATGCCCGCGACGCACAGATCAAGCAATTGCAGGACAGCCTGAACGCCAAGCAGACCGATCGCGGTACTTTGGTGACGTTCGGTGATGTGTTGTTTGCCACTGACAGGGCTGATCTGAAGTCCAGCGGTCTGGTAAACATCAACAAACTGGCGCAGTTCCTCTCGGAAAACCCTGATCGCAAAGTGATCGTCGAGGGCTACACCGACAGCACGGGCACCGCGAACCACAACCAGTCGCTGTCCGAGCGTCGTGCCGGCTCCGTGCGCACGGCGCTGGTGAAAATGGGCGTTGATCCAGCGCGTATCGTGGCGCAGGGTTACGGCAAGGAATACCCGGTCGCGGAGAACTCCAGCGTGTCGGGCCGTGCGATGAACCGTCGGGTGGAAGTGACCATTTCCAACGACAACCAGCCGGTGATCCCGCGTTCGGCGGTTAGCTCGAACTAAGCTTCGTCTGCTGAAACATAAAAGCCCCGCCTGAATCGATCAGGCGGGGCTTTTGTTTTTAAGATCGGGCGCGCTACGGTTGCAGCTTCTGCGGGGTTTCCTCACCCATGCAGCGCACGGCTTTTTTCTTGTTGTTGACCAATACGCCGCTCAGGCCTTTCTGTTCGGTGTCAAACATCACCAGCACGCCATCGATGCACTGAGCGACTTGCGCGGCCGGCTCCAGGGAGACTTTGTAGTCTTCGCCCGGCACAGTCTTGAGCATGGTGAAGTCGCTGAGCAGCAGCGCATCTTCGGGTTTGGCGAAGTGCAGGTAGCCGTAGAACCACAAGGCCCCGACGGTGCCGAGGATGGTGCAGATACCGGTGATGATCAGCGGGATGGCGTTACGTTCTTCACTCATTGCGGACTCTCTGGTGGTTCATCTTCAGAATTTTTCGGCGCCGGGTAATTCGGGACTTCGCCCAGGCGGCGCAGGCCGTTGAAATGCTGCGGGTCATCGAGAAAACGCAGCATGACTTTGCGCCAGACCGGGTCGGCGAACGTCTGCACATGACCGCCACGGGTCAGTTGCAGCACCCGCGGCGGCGGCGCAGCTTGATACAGACGGATGCCGTTGGAAAGGGGCACGATCGGATCGTCGATGCTGTGGTAGATCAGTTTCGGCACGCCATTGAGCTGCGCCATGGAATGGATCGCGCTGTCGCCGTCCGGCACCAGCCAGGACAGCGGCACCTGAAACAGCCAGGTCATCCAGGATTGGCTCAGGGCAAATTGACCGATACTGCGGTAACTGGCGGGCACGCCGTCGAGGACGAAGGCCTTGAGTTGTTTCTGGCGTTCGGGGTGCTGAACCAGGTAATGCACGGCCATCGAACCGCCGAGGCTTTGCCCCAGGAGGATCAGCGGCTTGCCCTTGACCTCCGGCGCCTGGTCGAGCCATTTGAACGCGGCGTCGATGTCCTGATAAATCTCTGGCAGCGTCGGTTCACCCTCGGACAGACCGTAGCCGCGATAGTCCAGCAGCAGCACTTGATACCCTTCTTTCGGTAACCACCAGCTCCCCCCAAGGTGCATGGGCAGGTTGCCGCCGTTACCGTGCAAATGCAGCACCGTGCCTTTGACTTCGACACCTTGTTTGGCCGGCAACCACCAGCCGTGCAGCTTGAGGCCGTCGGCGGTGGTCAGGGTGATGTCGCGGTATTCAAGATGCGCTTTTTCAGGGGTAAATAACTGGCCTGGCTCGGGGTAGAACAGCAGCGAGCTGCAGCCGTTCAGGGTCAGCAGCAGGCAAAAAATGCCGAGGAATCTCATCCGTTGAAACCTCGCGAATGAAGGTTGAAACACAGAACCTGTGGGAGCGGGCTTGCTCGCGAAAGCGGTGTGTCAGACAACAGAGATATTGAATGTTAGACCGCATTCGCGAGCAAGCCCGCTCCCACATTTTGACCGTGTACTCCTTAGAGGATATTGGAGTAATCCGCTTCGATCCGGTCCAGGCTCAGGTGATTGAGGAAGTTGGAGAAGCACATCCACGCCGACAGCGCGTTCAGGTCGCGGAACTGATCCGGCAAATACTTCGGCGGCACCACCAGCCCTTCATCCACCAACTGGCGCAAGGTGCGCATGTCTTCCAGCGTGGTCTTGCCGCAAAACAGCAGCGGTATCTGCTCAAGCTTGCCTTTACGCACGGCCAACTGAATGTAGTTGTAAACCATGATAAAGCCCTTGAGGTAGGACAAGTCTTTGGTAAATGGCAGACCTGTCGGCACCGAGCCACGGAAAACCCGACTGGCGTTGCCGTAGCTTTCGGCCATTTCAAAGCCTTGCTCGCGGAAGAACTCGAAGATCTGCAGGAAGTCCGCGCCCTCTTCCACCATGTGAATGGCGCGGGTGCGGTTGGTCAATTTGCGCAGGCGGCTCGGGTAAGAGGCGAAAGTGATGATTTCCATCAGGATCGCCAGGCCTTCCTGGGTCACAGTGGACGACGGCGGGCCTTTGGAGAGGAAGGTGCAGATCGGCTGGTTCAGGCCATTGAGCGTGGTCCCCACATGCACCAGCCCTTCGTGGACTTCCAGAGCGCGCACGTCACGGTCGTTGAACATCGCGTCGGCGCGAATCTTGATGTAGTCGGCGCCAGCCGCCGCATCGGCGACGATCCCGTCGGACTCGAATACGCGAATGGTTTCCTCGGCCTCGCCGAATACCTTGTTCAAGCGGGTTTGCAGCAGGTGGACGGCTTCCTTGGCGGTGAGGATTTTCGGTTCGTCCTTCAAGTCGCCACGGCCATCGATATTGTTCAGGTAATCCGAGAGCATCAGGCCCAGGTCGGAAAGGGTCGGATCGCCGGCGTGGAACGCGTCGGAAGCGGCACCGTAAAGCTCCTGTGAAATCAGCCCGAAATCCTCGGTGCCGCGCGCTTCGAGCATGCGCACCACCATCCGGTATTCCTTGCACATGCGGCGCATGATCTGGCCAACCGGGTTGAACTGTCCGAGCTGACGGGTGATGTCGCGTTCGATGTTCTGGAATTCCAGCTTCACCTTGCTGGAGTCGAACGCCAGCGGCCGGTTCAGGTAGTAATCGCGGTCCACCGCCGGCATTTCCTTGCCCTTGGCCTTGAGGAAACCCTTGCGGATGTTGTCGTCCCACTTCACCGCATCGAGGACGCGAATCGGCGTCTGCGCCAGCACAATGCGATCGGACAACATGCGTATCGTCTGCTGGTAATCGTCCACCCGAAACTCCTGTAGAAAAACCGTTTACGTGCTGGGTTTATTTGGCTTTGGCCAGGCGCTGATAGCGCACGGCCTCGACGAACACATCGGAATTGGCCGGATCGTCGAGGTAGGCGAAAACCTGGTCCAGATTGTTGTTGATCAACACGCCGTCACCGTCGTCGGTCTGGAAGCCTTCGCCGCTGAGGACTTTTTGCCTCAGGGCCTGGTTGATCTGCTCGAGGTCGAGGTTATAGACCACCAGCTCATGCTTATCGGTGAGTTCAAAACCCAAGAGAGTGAAATGCCCACCGAACTGCGCCGGCACTTTGGCCGACAGGTACCAGCGACTGCCATGGCGGGTCAGCGTGAACGGATAGGCCTCGCGCTCCTTGGGTTTAGCCTTGAAGTAGCTGACGGCCTGATAGTGATTGTCGCCGAGGCGTGTCAGCTCCAGATTCAGCGGCTCGCCCCAGGCGTTGGTGCTGGTCCATTTGCCGAGCAACCCTTTGGGCGCGGGCTCGCTCGAGGGCAACGGCTCCTTGAAGGTCACCAGACAGCCACTGAGCAGCAGGAACGACAAGGCGATCACAACGACACGCCAGGCTTTCATTCAACACTCCCTTTGAACACACGCGGACCTCATGTGGGAGCGGGCTTGCTCGCGAATGCGGTTGAACATTCAACATTAATGTCGACTGACACACCGTATTCGCGAGCAAGCCCGCTCCCACAAGGGTTACACCGACGCCAATACCAAATGCATGTAGCGGGTCAGGATGCCGAGCATTTCGGCTTCGGCGACAGGCTCGGCGTCGTTGAGCAGGCCCTGATATTCCATCCGTCCGATAATCGCCGTCAACACTTTGGCATCCTGTTGTGGCTCGCGGGAACCCAATACCTCGAAAAAATGGCAGGTGCCTTGCAAAAGAATTTGCTGATGCGAGCGCACCAACTCCGCCAGACGCGGGTTCAACAGGGCCTCCTGACGGAACGCCTGCTCGGCCATCAAGTGTTCGCGACGGTTGTGCAATTGGCGCTGCACATAATCGGCGGTCAGGCGTGCGATATCGTCAGCCAGCAGGGAACGCGACTCGGGGCTGCCATCGCCATAAGCCACCATTTCGCGCAGCAGGCCTTCGTTGCTGGCCCACAACTTGGCCATGAACGCCGCGCTGCGTTCCACGTATTGGGCAAAGGTATCGGTGAGCAGGTCATCGATATCCTTGAAATAGTAAGTGGTGGCCGACAGCGGCACACCGGCCTCGGCGGCCACCGCGCGGTGACGCACGGCCCGCACGCCATCGCGCACGACAATGCGCATCGCCGCATCGAGAATGTCCTGTCGACGCTGTTCACTGCCCTGTCGGCTGGCCTTGCGACCCTGGTACTGAACACTTTCAGCGACCGCAGTGGCGACGTCCGCTGCACCCTCTTGAGCAATTGCACGGTTCACGACAGGTATTCCTCTCTACTTCAAAAGTAACCAATTGATACGTTTGTACCAGACAGGCAATAAAAAGCCGCCTGTTTTAGGCGGCTTTTTTATTGAAACACTTACGCTTGTGGCCGCATGTGCGGGAACAGGATCACGTCGCGGATCGACGGGGAGTTGGTCAGCAGCATCACCAGACGGTCGATGCCGATACCTTCACCGGCCGTTGGCGGCATGCCGTACTCCAGCGCGCGAACGAAGTCGGCGTCGTAGTGCATGGCTTCATCGTCGCCGGCGTCCTTGTCGGCCACCTGCGCCATGAAGCGCTCGGCCTGGTCTTCCGCGTCGTTCAACTCGGAATAGGCGTTGGCGATTTCGCGGCCACCGATGAACAGTTCAAAACGGTCGGTGACGTTCGGGTTGTCGTCGTTACGACGGGCCAGCGGCGACACTTCGAACGGGTATTGAGTGATGAAGTGCGGCTGCTCCAGCTTGTGCTCGACCAGTTCTTCGAAAATCATCACCTGCAGTTTGCCCAGACCTTCGAAGCCCAGCACCTTGGCGCCGGCCTTCTTGGCGATGGCGCGGGCCTTATCGATGTCGGTCAGGTCGTCAGCGGTCAGCTCAGGGTTGTACTTGAGGATCGAGTCGAACACCGACAGACGCACGAACGGTTCACCGAAGTGGAACACTTTGTCGCCGTAAGGCACGTCGGTGCTGCCCAGAACCAGCTGTGCCAGTTCGCGGAACAGTTCTTCGGTCAGGTCCATGTTGTCTTCGTAGTCGGCGTAAGCCTGGTAGAACTCCAACATGGTGAATTCAGGGTTGTGACGAGTCGAAACGCCTTCGTTACGGAAGTTGCGGTTGATCTCGAACACCTTTTCAAAACCACCGACCACCAGACGCTTGAGGTACAGCTCCGGCGCGATGCGCAGGTACATGTCCATGTCCAGGGCGTTGTGGTGTGTTTCGAACGGTTTGGCCGCTGCACCGCCAGGAATGGTTTGCAGCATCGGTGTTTCGACTTCCAGGAAGTCTCGCTTCATCAGGAAGCTGCGGATGTGCGCGATGACTTGCGAACGAACGCGGAAAGTCTGGCGCACATCGTCGTTGACGATCAGGTCAACGTAACGCTGACGATAACGGGATTCGGTGTCGGTCAGGCCGTGGTGCTTGTCCGGCAGCGGGCGCAGGGATTTGGTCAGCAGGCGCACGCTGGTCATTTCGACGTACAGGTCGCCCTTGCCGGAACGCGCCAGGGTGCCTTCGGCGGCGATGATGTCGCCCAGGTCCCAGGTTTTCACCGCGGCCAGGGTTTCTTCGGACAGGGTTTTACGGTTGACGTAAACCTGAATGCGACCGGACATGTCCTGGATCACCATGAACGAGCCACGGTTGAGCATGAGACGACCGGCAACCTTGACCGGGATTGCAGCTTCTGCCAGCTCTTCCTTGGTCTTGTCCGCGTACTGTTTCTGCAAGTCTTCGCAGTAGTTGTCGCGGCGGAAGTCGTTCGGGAAGGCATTGCCCTTGGCGCGCTCGGCAGCCAGCTTTTCCTTGCGCAGGGCGATCAGGGAGTTTTCTTCCTGTTGCAGGGCTTGCGGGTCGAGTTCTAGGTCGCTCATGTCTTTAAAAATTCCATCACAGGTTCGTTGCCCCCACCGATGGCAGGGGACTTAAGGTCATGACTGGCGGTTTACAGGCCTTGCTTCAGGCTGGCCACCAGGTATTCGTCGATATCGCCGTCGAGCACCTTGTCGCAGTCGCTGCGTTCGATGTTAGTGCGCAAATCCTTGATTCGCGACGCATCGAGTACATACGAGCGGATCTGGTGACCCCAGCCGATGTCCGACTTGGTGTCTTCCAGGGCCTGGGAGGCGGCGTTGCGTTTCTGCACTTCCTGCTCGTACAAGCGCGCCCGCAACATTTTCATCGCGGTGTCTTTGTTCGCGTGCTGGGAGCGTTCGTTCTGGCAGCTGACCACGGTGTTGCTCGGTACGTGCGTAATACGCACGGCCGAGTCGGTGGTGTTTACGTGCTGACCACCGGCACCGGAGGAGCGGTAGGTGTCGATGCGCAGGTCCGACGGGTTGATGTCGATTTCGATGTTGTCATCGATTTCCGGCGACACGAACACGGCCGAGAACGAGGTGTGGCGACGGTTACCGGAGTCGTACGGGCTCTTGCGCACCAGACGGTGCACGCCGATTTCGGTACGCAACCAGCCAAAGGCGTATTCACCCTTGATGTGGAGGGTGGCGCCCTTGATACCGGCGACTTCACCGGCCGACAGTTCCATGATGGTCGCGTCGAAACCGCGTTTGTCGGCCCAGCGCAGGTACATGCGCAGCAGGATGTTGGCCCAGTCCTGAGCCTCGGTACCGCCGGAGCCGGCCTGGATGTCCAGGTAGGCGTTATTGGCGTCCATTTCACCGCTGAACATGCGACGGAATTCGAGTTTTTCCAGGGACTCGCGCAGACGCTCAACTTCGGCAGCGACGTCATCGACGGCGGCCTGGTCTTCTTCTTCGGCGGACATCAGCAGCAGGTCTTTGGCGTCGGCCAGGCCTGTGTGCATTTCGTCGAGGGTTTCGACGATCTGAGCCAGCAGGGACCGCTCGCGGCCCAGCTCCTGAGCGTACGTCGGGTTGTTCCAGACAGACGGATCTTCAAGCTCGCGATTGACTTCAGTCAGACGCTCATGCTTTTGATCGTAGTCAAAGATACCCCCGAATAGTTTCGGAGCGCTCGGACAGGTCCTTGATACTGTTAAGGATCGGGTTGATTTCCATGGCGGGCAGCACTCGTTGGCGAACTTTTGAAAGCCGGCGAGTATAACGTAATCAGGCTGTCACGGCAGCCCGCCTGGCGGCTTTAGCGGTGAATGGTTTTGGCTAAACGGCGAACACTTGTAGCAGCGGTCGAGCCCGCGTTCCGAACTGTAGGAGCTGCCGAAGGCTGCGATCTTTTGATTTTCGCCTTTTAAAGCAACATCAAAAGATCGCAGCCTTCGGCAGCTCCTACAGGGCATCGTGTTTCAGCGAGTTACTCGATCCCCACCTGATTACGCCCATTGTTCTTGGCCAGATACAGGCCCTTGTCCGCCGCCGAGATCAATTGGCGGCAATCGCCGCCCGGTTGCGGGGTCATGGTCGACAGGCCGATGCTGATGGTCAGGCTCGAACCTTCGACCGGGAAAACATGCGGAATCTTTAGCGAAGCCACGGTCTGGCGAAGTTTTTCCGCGACCAGTCGCGCGCCGCCCGGCGAAGTATTGGGCAGCACCAGGGCGAATTCTTCGCCACCGTAACGGGCCGGCAGGTCCGAAGGTCGGGCGCTGGCATCACGAATTGCCGTGGCTACTTTGCGCAGGGCTTCATCGCCTTCAAGGTGGCCGAAGCTGTCGTTGTAGGACTTGAAGTAGTCGACATCGATCATCAGCAGCGACAGTTGACTCTGGTCACGTAGCGAACGGCGCCACTCAAGTTCCAGGTATTCGTCGAAATGCCGGCGGTTCGACAGCCCGGTCAGGCCGTCGGAGTTCATCAAGCGTTGCAGCACCAGGTTGGTGTCGAGCAACTGCTGCTGACTGACCCGTAGCGCGCGGTAAGCGGCGTCACGCTGCAGCAACGTCATGTAGGAGCGCGAGTGATAGCGGATGCGCGCCACCAGTTCGATGTTGTCCGGCAACTTGACCAGGTAATCATTGGCCCCGGCCGCAAACGCCGCGCTCTTGATCAGCGGGTCTTCCTTGGTCGACAGGACAATGATCGGGATGTCCTTGGTCGCCGGATGGTTGCGGTATTCGCGCACCAGGCTCAAGCCGTCAAGACCGGGCATCACCAGATCCTGGAGGATCACCGTCGGTTTGATGCGGATCGCCTGGGCGATGGCCTGGTGCGGGTCGGCGCAGAAGTGGAAGTCGATGTTATCTTCGTTCGACAACCCGCGGCGCACCGCCTCGCCGATCATTGCCTGATCGTCCACCAACAACACCATGGCGGCGTTTTCGTCGGTTTTGAAGTCGTCGAGCTGTAAATCAGTCATGGGCAGTCACCTGAGTACTACTTGGGCCAGATTGCTGTGAAATGTCTTCATTTGGGGAAAATCTCCAGCAATCGTGGCGCTATCTTTTCCAGTGGGCGAATCTCCACAGCGGCGTCGATGGCCGCTGCCGCCTTCGGCATTCCGTACACCGCGCTGCTGTGCTGATCCTGAGCGATGGTCAGGTAGCCCTGTTGGCGCATGAGTTTAAGCCCCTGTGCGCCATCGCGTCCCATGCCGGTGAGCAAAACACCCACGGCATCGCCGTTCCAGTAATTGGCCACGCTCTCGAAGAACACATCGATCGAGGGCCGGTAGATCTCGTTGACCGGTTCGGCGGTGTAGGCCAGCGTGCCGTTTTTCAACAAGCGAATATGGTGATTGGTGCCCGCCAGCAACACCGAGCCGGCCTGCGGAGGCTCGCCTTCCTGGGCCAGACGCACGTTCAGGCCACTGGCGCTGCTGAGCCATTCGGCCATGCCGGCAGCGAACACCTGGTCAACATGCTGCACCAGCACGATGGCGGCCGAAAAATCTAGCGGCAGCCCCTTGAGCAATACTTCCAGCGCTGCCGGCCCACCGGCGGATGAACCAATGGCGACCAGGCGCTGGCGCGAAGCCGAACTACGCAGCGGACTCGGGGCGGCTCGCTCCCGATTGCCCCGGTCACCGATCAGCCAACCGATGTTCATGATCTTGCGCAGTAACGGCGCCGCAGCCTCTTGGGCATTGCCGGCACCGATGGCCGGCGTATCGACCACATCCAGCGCTCCGTGGCCCATGGCCTCAAACACCCGGTGCACGTTCTGCTCGCGGTCGACCGTAACGATGACAATCGCGCACGGCGTCTCGGCCATGATCCGCCGGGTCGCCTCCACGCCATCCATCACGGGCATGATCAGGTCCATCAGGATCAGATCCGGCGTGTTTTCAGCGCAACGCTGCACCGCCTCGGCCCCATTACTGGCGACCCAGACCACCTCGTGCGCCGGATCGAATGCCAAGGTGCGGCGCAGGGCCTCCACCGCCATGGGCATGTCGTTGACGATCGCTATTCTCATGCACGTGCTCCTCCAATGAGCTCAACCACCGCGTCAAGCAGGGCGTCGTCATGAAAACTGGCTTTGGCTAGATAATAGTCGGCTCCAGCGTCCAGTCCACGGCGACGGTCCTCTTCACGATCCTTGTAAGACACTACCATCACCGGAAGGGATTGCAGGCGATTGTCCCGGCGCAATAAAGACACCAGTTCGATGCCATCCATGCGCGGCATATCAATGTCGGTGATCAACAGATCGAAATCCTCCGAACGCAAGGCGTTCCAGCCATCCATCCCGTCCACCGCCACCGCCACGTCGTAGCCGCGATTGAGTAACAACTTGCGTTGCAGCTCACGCACGGTCAGCGAATCGTCGACCACCAGAATCCGTTTTCGAGCGGCTTCAACCACTTGGCTGCCTTGACGGGCAATGCGCTCAAGACGCCCGGTATTGAGCAGTTTGTCCACCGAACGCAGCATGTCTTCGACGTCGACGATCAACACTACCGAACCATCGTCGAGCAAGGCCCCGGCGGAAATGTCCTGCACCTTGCCCAGACGCTCGTCCAGCGGCAAAACGACCAACGTCCGCTCGCCGATAAAACGCTCCACCGCCACGCCGTAAATCGCTTCACGCTCGCGAATCACCACGACCTTGAGGGTTTGCTGACTGTTCTGGCTCGCCGGACGCTGCAACAGCTGACTGGCCGCGACCAGCCCGACATGCCGGCCTTCGTGCCAGAAATGCTGACGGCCTTCGACCTGGACAATGTCCGCCGGCTCCAGATCGCACATCCGTTCGATGTGGGCCAGCGGGAAGGCATACGCCTCGTCACCGACTTCCACCACCAGACTGCGCACCACCGACAGGGTCAGTGGCACTTCGAGATGGAAACGACTGCCCTCGCCCGCCACCTGCTCCAGCACGACCGCGCCGCGCACCTGGCGGACCATGTGCTGGACCGCATCCAGTCCGACGCCGCGTCCGGAGACTTCGGTGACCGTGTCGCGCAGGCTGAAACCCGGTAGAAACAGAAAGGTCAGCAGCTCTTCTTCAGTCAACTGCGCGGCGGTTTCGGCCGGGGACAATTGGCGTTCGATGATGCTGCGGCGGACCTTTTCCAGATCGACGCCATTGCCGTCATCGCTCAGCTCCAGCACCAGCAGACCGGCCTGATGAGAGGCGCGCAAACGGATCAGGCCTTCAGCGGGTTTGCCCGCCAATAGCCGTTGCTCCGGGGATTCGATGCCGTGATCCACGGCATTGCGCAGCAGGTGAGTCAGCGGCGCTTCAAGTTTCTCCAACACGTCGCGGTCGACCTGGGTTTTCTCGCCCTCGATCTCCAGTCGTACCTGTTTGCCGAGGTCGCGACCGAGGTCGCGGACCATGCGCACCTGCCCGCTCAACACATCGGCAAACGGCCGCATGCGGCAGGCCAGCGCGGTGTCGTACAACACTTGCGCCCGCTGACTGGCCTGCCAGGCGAACTCATCCAGTTCGGCGTTCTTTTCCACCAGCAATTGCTGAGACTCAGCCAGTAGCCGACGAGCGTCATCGAGGGCTTCCTGTGCTTCCAGGCTCAAGGCATGTTCCTTGAGGTGGACGTTGAGGTTTTCCAGTGCCCGCAGGCCTTTGTTCTGCATACGCTTGAGGCGTTGCATGGTGGCCAGGTGCGGTTTGAGCCGCAGGGTTTCCACCAGGGATTTGCTCGACAGATCTAGCAGGCTGTTCAGGCGTTCGGCCGTGACCCGCAACACCCGCTCGCCGTTTTCGGTGGTGCGTTTAGTCTTGGGCGCTGGCTCGGCGGGCGCTGCCGGGGGGGCTTCGGTGGCGGCCGGCATGGGCGGCTCAACTGTGGGCGTCGGCGGTTCCAGCTGAAGTTCTGCCATCGGCGGCGCGATGGGGGTAGCCGCCATGTGATCAAGCAGCCGTCCCATCAAGACGACGTAAGCGTCGATATCCGCAGGCGCCGGAGCGTTGCCCGGCGTCGCAATTCGCATCAGCAGATCAGTGCCTTGCAACAGTGCATCAATGTATTCGGGCCGCAGGTACAGGCGCCCTTCCTGGGCGCTGACCAGGTAATCTTCCATCACATGGGCGACGCTGACCCCGGCATCGACCCCGACAATCCGCGCCGCGCCCTTGAGCGAGTGGGCCGCGCGCATGCACGACTCGAGGTAATCGGCCTGGGTCGGATCGCGCTCGAGCGCCAGCAGGCCGGCGCTTAGCACCAAGGTCTGGGCCTCGGCTTCCAGACTGAACAGTTCCAGCAAAGAGGCGTCGCGCATTTGCTCGGGGGTCATGTAAGGCTCCGGGTCACGGCGGACAGCAGCTGTTCTTCATCCAGCCAACGCAGGCTGCGACCTTTGAATTGCAACACGCCACGGGTGTATTTGGCACTGGCCTGCGTGCCAGAGCGGGACGCCGCCTCGAGGATGCGTTCGTCGATGGCGTGAATCCCGTCCACTTCATCCACCGGTACCACCACCGGCCCGCCGTGGGCGGCGATGATCAGCATGCGCGGCATGACCCGCGCGCCGGACGCCACGCTGCTGGCACCGTCGAGCCCGAGCAATTCCACCAGCGACAGGCACGCCACCAACGCGCCGCGCACATTCGCCACGCCGAGCAAGGCCCGGGAGCGTTGGTGCGGCAGGGAATGAATCGCTTGCAGCGGCGCGACTTCCACCAGACTGCGAGTGGCCAGGCCCAGCCATTCTTCGCCGAGACGGAACATCAACAGCGAACGGGTTTTCACCTCGCTCTCGACCGCCGTAGAGACTTGCCCGCGGTCCTCCTGCTGCAACGCATAGCGATCGAGCAAGCGCGTCGCAGCGGCCGAATACACCGCGCAATTGCGGCAGTGAATGTGATCGCTCAGCAGCGGGCAGGACTTGTCGCCGTGGATACCGATGCGGTTCCAGCAGTCGTCGATGGACTGGGCATCTTCATGGGTGAGGCTAAAGGTGTCGGCGGCGTTCATCGGTTACGCTCACTGTCAGTGGCGCGCTCACTGCGGGCGGCGCGGTCCTGCAATCGTCTGGCGCCTGCCGTGTCACCCAAGGATTGCAGCAACGCCGCCAGGTGCATCAACGCGTCGGGATGTTGCGGGTCGAGGTACAGCGCCTTGCGATAAAAACCCTGAGCCTCAAGGACTCTGCCGGCGACATCGCTGAGCAAGCCCAGCCAGTAAAAGACCTGGGCCACTGGCTCGTGACTGCGCAAATAGCTATCGCACGCGGCGCGGGCCTCGGCACTTTTGCCTTCGTTGGCCAGCGCGGCGATGTTCGCCAGCAGTGTGGCCGTTTCCGGGTTGGCGACTTTCGTCACGACAGGCAGCGGCGCCACCGTTGCGAAGGGCCGGCTGCGAACGGGCGGCGGCGCCACGCTGCGCACCGGTTGGTGCACGGGCAGAGGCGTTGGCACGAACGTCGGGGAGGGTTCTGGCTCTGGTGCGCTTTGACGACTGAACGCAAAGGACTGCGGGATACCGATCGAACGCATGCCGAAACGGCCGAGCAAACTGCCCTCGGCCGGGCCGATAAACAGCACGCCATCCACATGGGTCAGACGCTTGAGCACTTCGAACACTTGCTGCTGGGTCGGCTGATCGAAATAGATCAGCAGGTTGCGGCAAAACACAAAGTCATAAGGCGGCTCGTTGGCCAGCAACGTCGGATCCAGCAGATTGCCGACCTGCAAACGCACTTGTTCGAGTACTCGCCCGCTGAGGCGAAAGCCCTCCTCGCCTTCAGCGGTGAAATGCCGGTCGCGAAAGGCGATGTCCTGACCCCGGAACGAATTCTTGCCGTACAGCGCGCGCCGGGCCTTTTCCACCGACAACGGGCTGACGTCCATGCCTTCGACCTTGAACTGGTGCGGCTGTAGCCCGGCATCGAGCAACGCCATGGCGATGGAATACGGTTCTTCACCGGTGGAACACGGCAGGCTGAGAATCCGCAGCGCGCGCATATTGTTGATGTCGCTCAGGCGTTTGGCGGCCAGTTTCGCCAACGTGGCGAAGGATTCCGGGTAACGGAAAAACCAGGTCTCGGGGACAATCACCGCTTCGATCAGCGCCTGCTGCTCGTCCTGCGAACCCTGCAAGGTGTGCCAGTACTCATCAGCCGTCAGCGCTTTGGACGCCGTGCTGCGCTGGCGCACCGCACGTTCGATGATCGCCGGGCCTACCGACGTCACGTCGAGACCGATGCGCTCTTTGAGGAAATCGAAAAACCGCTGATCGCTGCTCATGGCCGCTCCTCAAACAGCGCCAGGTCCAACGGCTGCGACGGAAACAGCAGCGCGCGAACCTGATCGTCGAGTAAGTCGGCGACCCGCACCCATTGCAGCAAACCCTGGGCATCTTCACGCACCGGCCCGAGGTACGGCGCCTGGCGATTATCGAGGCCATAGGGCTGAAAATCCGCCGGGTTGCAGCGCAAGGTATCGGTGGCCTGTTCCAGAATCAGCCCGAGCAATTGCGCCTCAGCGGTTTCATCCGGACGGTAATAGACCAGCACCAAGCGCGTGCTGGTGCGGGCCTGGGCCGGTTGGCCGAAGGTCAGCGCACTGAGGTCGATCACCGGCACCACCGCGCCGCGGTAGGCGAACACCCCGGCCACCCATTCCGGCGCGCGGGGAATCGGCTTCAATGGCAGACGCGGCAGCACTTCCGCCACCTCGATGGCCTGCAAGGCATAGCGCTCGCTGCCGATGCGGAACACCAGAAACAATGATTGCAGCGCCGGCTTCACGGCGGTGCGTTTGGCCGTGGGTTCGCTCATCAGACTTTGAATCGCGAAACGCCACTGCGCAGCCCTACGGCCACCTGGCTCAGTTCGTCGATGGCGAAACTGGCCTGGCGCAAGGACTCGACGGTCTGGCTGCTGGCATCGCCCAACTGCACCAGCGCGTGGTTGATCTGCTCCGCGCCCGTGGCTTGGGCCTGCATGCCTTCGTTGACCATCAACACCCGCGGCGCCAACGCCTGAACCTGATGGATGATCTGCGACAGCTGCTCGCCGATTTGCTGCACTTCGGACATCCCACGGCGCACTTCTTCAGAGAACTTGTCCATGCCCATGACCCCGGCCGACACTGCCGACTGGATCTCGCGCACCATCTGCTCGATGTCGTACGTGGCGACGGCGGTCTGGTCCGCCAGACGCCGCACTTCGGTGGCGACCACGGCAAACCCGCGGCCGTATTCACCGGCCTTTTCGGCCTCAATCGCCGCGTTGAGCGACAGCAGATTGGTCTGGTCGGCGACCTTGACGATGGTCACCACCACCTGGTTGATGTTGCCGGCCTTCTCATTGAGGATCGCCAGTTTGGCGTTGACCAGATCGGCCGCGCCCATCACCGAGTGCATGGTCTCTTCCATCCGCGCCAGGCCTTGCTGCCCGGAGCCAGCGAGCACCGAGGCCTGATCGGCGGCGGTGGAGACTTCGATCATCGTGCGCACCAGATCCCGCGAAGTGGCCGCAATCTCACGGGACGTCGCGCCGATTTCGGTGGTGGTGGCGGCGGTTTCGGTAGCGGTCGCTTGCTGTTGCTTGGAGGTGGCAGCGATCTCGGTCACCGAGGTGGTGACCTGCACCGAGGAACGCTGGGCCTGGGACACCAGGGACGTCAGCTCGGTCATCATGTCGTTGAAGCCGGTTTCCACGGCGCCGAATTCGTCCTTGCGCGCCAGGTTCAGGCGGTTGCTGAGATCCCCGGTGCGCATGATTTCGAGAATTTCGACGATCCGGTTCATCGGCGCCATGATGGCGCGCATCAGCAGCAGACCGCAGAGGCCGGCGGCCAGTACCGCGATCAACAGGGAGATGCCCATGATGACTTTCGCGGTGTCCACAGCGTCATCGATGTTCGCGATTTCCTGGTCGGCCACCGCTTTGTTTTCGCGAATGATGTCATTGAGCTTCACGCGACCTGCGGTCCAGGCCGGGGTCAGTTGCTCGTTGAACATCTTGATGGCTTCAGTTTCCTGATTGCGCTTATGCAAATCGACTACGGTCGCCAGGACTTTGTTGTAATCGCCATGGAGTTTTTCAAAAACGGCGTACTCGACCTTGTCTTCATCCGTGGTGACCGTGCCTTGGTAGTTACTCATCTGCTCTTGCAGACGCACCTCGAAGTTTTTGAAGTTTTCGGCCTCTTCAGTGCTGAAGCCCTGCCCCTCCTTAAAGCCCAGCATTTCCTGGGTCCGCAGGTAAGTATCGACCCAGGCACTGCGAATCATCGAGCTGTAATACAGCCCGGGAAGCGCGTCTTCACGAACGCTGGCTTCGCTGGTTTCGATCTTCAACAGCCGGGAATACGAGACGACGACCATCAGCAACATGATGGCGATAATTACCGCAAAGCTCGCCAAGATGCGTTGGCGCAACGTCCAGTTCTTCACAGTCAGTCCTCGAGGGGCGGTTGAAATGTTGCGGAGTATAGCTGAGGGCTGTGTTTCATTTATAAGACTGTTGCCTGGGGTGAATCGGAGGAAACGGGTCGTGAAATGACAATAAAATCTGTGGTGCTGCTGAAAATGCCATCGCGAGCAGGCTCGCTCCCACACACGATCTATGTGGGAGCGAGCCTGCTCGCGAAGAACGATGACGCGAATTAACTGACTGCACACCTACTCCGGTGGATCGAGGTTACCCAGAACCCTCTCGGAACGCGTTTTTTAAACAACGCTTAGATAGAAGCCTGACGCACCTGCTTCTCCAGCTCAGCCTTCAACCCCGGCTCAAGCTTCAACTGACGTGCAAGTTCATCGAGGTAGGACTTCTCCATGAAGCTCTCCTCATCCACCAGCATCACGCTGGCGATGTACATCTCGGCGGCCATTTCCGGCGTGCTGGCAGCGCGGGCGACGTCGGCCGGGTCCAGCGGTTTGTTGAGTTCGGCGTGCAGCCAGTGCTGCAATTCCTGATCGTTATCGAGCTTGGTGAACTCGCCTTCGATCAGCGCACGTTCACGCTCATCGACATGCCCATCAGCTTTAGCGGCGGCCACTAGCGCTTTGAGAATCGCCTGGCTGTGCAGTTCGACTTGCTCTGCTGGCAAACGATCAAGCGTTTGCGGTTCACTTCTTGTATTAGAAAGCGGCGCGGTGCCCTGCTGGGCCTGCCAGTTGCCATACGCCTTGTAGGCAATCACGCCCAACGCAGCCAGGCCGCCATAAGTCAGGACCTTGCCGCCGACACTACGCCCTTTCTTGCTGCCCAGCAGCAAACCCATGGCACCGGCCGCCAACGCCCCGCCGCCTGCGCCCGAAAGCAAACTGCCGAGGCCGCCCGAACCACCGCTGCCGCCGAGCAATCCGCCCAAGCCACCGCCAGAGGCCTTGTTTTGTGAGCCGCCGGCCTTGTTCTGCAACATGTCCTGACCGGACTTGAGTAGCTGATCGAGCAATCCACGCGTGTTCATTTGCCGCCTCCAAAAAAGGGGTTAACCGGATCAATAAGGTCACCAGCCTAGATCGAAAGTGCCCGGCATTCGGGGGCGAGAGTGCTTCGAGATGTTGCGCAGCGCCGTTCAGCCGACCACGGCCCTTCAGAAAAATGGATATACACTCAAGCAAATCTATAAAAACCGCCCACCGGGTACTTTCTCCATGATGACCTTGCGTCAGATCCGTCACTTCATCGCCGTGGCCGAGACCGGCTCGATCTCCGCCGCGGCACAAACCGCGTTCATTTCTCAGTCCACCTTGACCCTGGCCATCCAGCAACTGGAGCAGGAAATCGGCGTCGGCCTGTTCAACCGTCACGCCAAGGGCATGACGCTGACCCACCAGGGCCACCAATTTCTACGTCAGGCGCACCTGATTCTGGCGACGGTGGACAACGCCAAACGCAGCCTGCAACAGAGCACCGATCAGGTCGCCGGGCAGTTGATCATCGGCGTGACCAGCCTGGTGGCCGGTTACTACCTTGCGGATCTACTCACCCGTTTCCAGCGCGCCTACCCCAACGTCGAGATCCGGGTGATGGAGGATGAGCGACCGTACATCGAGCATTTGCTGGTCAGCGGTGAGATCGATGTCGGCGTGTTGATCCTCTCCAACCTAGAAGACCGTCACGCCTTGCAGACCGAAGTGCTGACCCACTCGCCGCACCGGTTATGGCTGCCGGCCCAGCATCCACTGCTGGAACACGACAGCATCAACCTCGCCGACGTGGCCCGTGAGCCGTTGATTCAGCTGAACGTCGATGAAATGGACCGCAACGCCCAGCGCATGTGGACAGCGGCCTCCCTACAACCGCGCATCACCTTAAGAACGGCCTCGACCGAAGCGGTGCGAAGCCTGGTGGCCGCGGGTTTGGGCGTGTCGATCCAGCCCGACATGACCTATCGCCCATGGTCACTGGAGGGCGACATCATCGAGGCGCGCCCGATAGCGGACTTGAGCCAGACGCTGGACGTTGGCCTGGCCTGGCGTCGCGGCACCGCGCGCCCAGCGTTGGTGGACCCGTTCCTGACCGTCGCCCGAGAGCAACCCCACGGCGGACGCAAGCCATCTATTTAATCGAACGCCACCTTCAGTATTTAGTATTTGTCGACCTCGGGTGCGGCGCCTAGTCTTGGTACATCTATAAGACGGTCGCGCCCCAGTCACAGGGAGCAGCATGGCCACACAAGAAAAGAGAACCCGAAAAATGGCTGGCGCGCAGACCCCGTTGTTCACCGCGTTGTTGATCGATGGCGAATTGGTCGCGGGCCAGGGGGTTGTCGAACCAATCCTCAACCCGGCCACCGGGGAAGTGCTGACCCACATCGCCGAAGCCAGTACCGAGCAAGTCGAAGCCGCCATTCTCGCCGCCCACCGCGCCTTTGCCGGTTGGTCGCGGACCACGCCGCAACAACGCTCGAACACGCTGTTGGACATCGCCAACGCCATCGAAAAACAAGCCGACCTCCTCGCCCGCCTCGAAGCCCTGAACTGCGGCAAGCCGTTGCACCTGGCGCGTCAGGATGACTTGAGTGCGACGGTCGATGTGTTCCGCTTCTTTGCTGGCGCCGTGCGTTGTCAGACAGGTCAGCTCAGCGGCGAATACCTGCCGGGTTACACCAGCATGGTTCGTCGCGATCCGATTGGTGTGGTCGCCTCGATTGCACCGTGGAACTACCCGATCATGATGGCCGCGTGGAAAATCGCCCCGGCCCTGGCCGCCGGCAACACGCTGGTGTTCAAGCCGTCCGAACACACGCCGCTGTCGATTCTGGCCCTGGCGCCAGCGCTGGCCGAAATCCTGCCGCGCGGTGTGATCAACATCATTTGCGGTGGCGGTGAAGGCGTCGGCAGCCATTTGGTCAGCCACCCTAAAGTGCGCATGGTGTCGTTGACCGGCGATATCGTCACCGGGCAAAAAATCCTCCAGGCCGCGGCGAAAACCCTGAAACGCACGCACCTCGAACTCGGCGGCAAGGCCCCGGTGATCGTCTGCAACGATGCGGACATTCAAGCCGTGGTCGAAGGCGTGCGCACTTACGGCTATTACAACGCCGGCCAGGATTGCACCGCGGCCTGCCGAATTTATGCACAGGCCGGGATTCATGATCGCTTGGTGGCCGAACTCGGTGCAGCGGTCAGCAGCCTGCGCTTTGCCGGCAAGCGCGACGCCGACAACGAGATCGGCCCGCTGATCAGCACCCGCCAACGTGACCGCGTAGCCAGTTTCGTCGAGCGCGCCCTCGGCCAGCCGCACATCGAGCGGGTGACCGGCGCGGCGGTGCATTCCGGTGCGGGCTTCTATTACCAGCCGACGTTGCTGGCCGGTTGCAAGCAGAGCGATGAAATCGTCCAGCGCGAAGTGTTCGGGCCGGTGGTCACCGTGACCCGTTTCGATCAGCTCGAACAAGCCGTGGACTGGGCCAACGACTCGGAATACGGCCTCGCCTCCTCGGTCTGGACCCAGAACCTGGACAAGGCGATGCAGGTCGCGGCGCGCTTGCAATACGGCTGCACCTGGATCAACAGCCATTTCATGCTGGTCAGCGAAATGCCCCACGGCGGCCTGAAGCGTTCGGGCTACGGCAAAGACTTATCCAGCGACTCGCTCCAGGACTACAGCGTGGTGCGGCACATCATGGCCCGCCACGGACAGCATCTCTGACTACGCTTATAACAAGCCGCTAACGGCATGCTTCACCACGTTCAAAACTGCCCCGACCATAATTAAAGAAGAGGGAAACCCCATGTTCGTGCACAAGACCGCACTGCTCAGTGCAATCACCACCGCGCTGCTGGCCAGTGCCAGTATCCAGGCCGCCGAACCGCTGAAAGCCGTCGGTGCCGGCGAAGGTCAGCTGGATATTGTGGCCTGGCCTGGCTACATCGAACGTGGCGAAAGCGACAAGGCCTACGACTGGGTCACCGGCTTCGAAAAGGAAACCGGCTGCAAGGTCAACGTCAAGACAGCCGCCACTTCCGATGAGATGGTCAGCCTGATGTCCAAGGGTGGTTACGACCTGGTGACTGCATCCGGCGATGCCTCCCTGCGGTTGATCGCCGGCAAGCGTGTGCAGCCGATCAACACGGCGTTGATCCCGAACTGGAAGAACATTGACCCTCGCCTCAAGGATGGCCCGTGGTACGTCGTCAATAAGCAAACCTACGGCACCCCGTACCAATGGGGCCCGAACGTGTTGATGTACAACACCAATATCTTCAAAACAGCGCCGGACAGCTGGAGTGTGGTGTTCGAAGAACAGACCCTGCCGGACGGCAAGTCCAACAAGGGTCGGGTCCAGGCCTACGACGGCCCGATCTACATCGCCGATGCAGCGCTTTATCTCAAATCGAAACAGCCGGAACTGGGCATCAAAGACCCGTACCAGCTCAACGAAGCGCAATACAAAGCGGCGCTGGACCTGCTTCGCAAGCAACAGCCCTTGATCCACCGCTACTGGCATGACGCAACGGTCCAGATGAGTGACGTCAAAAACGAAGGCGTGGCGGCGTCCAGCACCTGGGGTTACATGGTCAACGGCCTGGTGGCGGACAAGCAGCCGGTTGCCTCGGTCATTCCAAAAGAAGGTGCAACGGGTTGGGCCGACACCACCATGCTCCACGCCGAAGCCAAGCACCCGAACTGCGCCTACAAGTGGATGGACTGGTCGCTGCAACCGAAAGTCCAGGGTGACCTGGCGGCATGGTTCGGTTCGTTGCCTTCGGTTCCGGCCGGGTGCAAGGAGAGCGAATTGCTCGGCGCCGAAGGTTGCAAGACCAACGGTTACGACCAATTCGACAACCTGGCCTTCTGGAAAACCCCGCAGGCTGAGGGCGGCAAGTTCGTGCCGTACAGCCGCTGGACCCAGGACTACATCGCGATCATGGGTGGTCGTTAAGCCCACCGTAGCAGCTGCCGAGGCACGAGGCTGCGTTGCGTGTCCGCAGGACCGCCCTCGGGGCCGCTGCGCAGCCCGACGCAGCCTCGTACCTCGACAGCTGCTACGACGTTGTTCATTAAGTTTCAGTTTTTCAGACGTCCAGGCAGGGCTGCTGTGACAGCCCTCGCCTTTTTGGAGCACCGCACCATGACGCTTGCAGTCCAGTTCACCAACGTTTCCCGTCAGTTCGGCGAAGTGAAGGCCGTTGACCGGGTTTCCATCGATATCCAGGACGGCGAGTTCTTTTCCATGCTGGGCCCTTCCGGCTCGGGCAAAACCACCTGTCTGCGCCTGATCGCCGGTTTCGAACAACCGAGTGCGGGCTCTATCCGTATTCACGGCGAAGAAGCCGCCGGGCTGCCGCCGTATCAGCGTGACGTGAACACCGTGTTCCAGGATTACGCGCTGTTCCCACACATGAACGTACTCGACAACGTCGCCTACGGTTTGAAAGTCAAAGGCGTCGGCAAAACCGAACGCCAGAAACGCGCCGAAGAAGCCCTCGACATGGTCGCCCTCGGCGGTTACGGCGAGCGTAAACCGGTGCAGCTGTCCGGCGGTCAGCGCCAGCGTGTAGCCCTGGCCCGCGCCCTGGTCAATCGCCCGCGCGTGCTGCTGCTCGATGAACCGTTGGGCGCGCTCGACTTGAAGCTGCGCGAGCAAATGCAGGGTGAATTGAAGAAGCTGCAACGCCAGCTCGGCATCACCTTCATCTTCGTCACCCACGACCAGACCGAAGCGCTGTCGATGTCGGATCGTGTGGCGGTGTTCAACAAGGGACGCATCGAGCAGGTCGACACGCCGCGCAACCTCTACATGAAACCGGCTACAACGTTTGTGGCGGAATTCGTCGGCACCTCCAACGTGATTCGCGGTGACCTGGCGAAACAATTGAGCGGCAATCCACAGCCGTTTTCGATTCGCCCGGAACACGTGCGTTTCGCCGAAGGGCCGCTGGCCAGCCATGAAATCGAAGTCAGCGGTTTGCTCCACGACATTCAGTACCAAGGCAGCGCCACCCGCTATGAACTGAAACTTGAAAACGGCCAGACCCTGAACATCAGCCAGGCCAACGTCCAGTGGCTGGACGTCAGCGCGCAACATCAGACCGGCCAACGCATCAGCGCACGCTGGGCACGGGAAGCGATGATCCCGCTGCACGACAACGCTGTCGGTGGGGTGTGAGATGAACAGCGTGGCTCTCCCTCAAACCCCGGCCAGCGGCTCGCCGTTGCGCAGGTTTTCCAACCTGCTGTATCGCCGGCCGAACTTTTACCTGTCACTGCTGCTGGTGCCGCCGCTGCTGTGGTTCGGCGCGATCTACCTCGGTTCGCTGCTGGTTCTGCTATGGCAAGGTTTCTACACCTTCGATGACTTCACCATGGCGGTCACGCCCGACCTGACCCTGGCGAACTTCGCTGCCCTGTTCCAGCCGTCGAACTTCGACATCATCCTGCGCACCTTGAGCATGGCCATCGTCGTGTCGATCGCCAGCGCCATCGTCGCGTTCCCGATCGCCTACTACATGGCGCGCTACACCACCGGCAAAACCAAGGCGTTTTTCTACATCGCGGTGATGATGCCGATGTGGGCCAGTTACATCGTCAAGGCGTATGCCTGGACCTTGCTGCTGGCCAAGGGCGGCGTGGCGCAGTGGTTCGTTCAACACCTGGGGCTTGAGCCGGTTTTGCAGTTCATTCTGGGCATTCCGGGCGTCGGCGGCAGCACCTTGTCGACCTCGCACCTGGGGCGCTTCATGGTGTTCGTCTACATCTGGCTGCCGTTCATGATCCTGCCGATCCAGGCCTCGCTGGAACGTCTGCCGCCGTCCTTGCTGCAAGCTTCGGCCGACCTCGGTGCCAAGCCACGCCAGACCTTCATGCAAGTGACGCTGCCGCTGTCGATTCCAGGCATCGCGGCCGGTTCGATCTTCACCTTTTCACTGACCCTGGGCGACTTCATCGTGCCGCAACTGGTGGGCCCGCCGGGCTACTTCGTCGGCAGCATGGTGTACGCCCAGCAAGGCGCGATCGGCAACATGCCGATGGCCGCGGCGTTCACGTTGGTGCCGATTGTGTTGATCGCCATTTACCTGACTATCGTGAAACGACTGGGGGCCTTCGATGCGCTCTGATGCGAAAAAACAAACACCAGAAACGCACGGCGAGAAAGCCTCGCTCGGCCTGCGCATCGCCGCCTGGGGCGGGTTGGTGTTTCTGCACTTTCCGATCCTGATCATCTTCCTGTACGCCTTCAACACCGAAGACGCAGCGTTCAGTTTTCCGCCCAAGGGCTTCACCTTGAAGTGGATCGGCGTGGCGTTCTCGCGTCCTGACGTGCTGGAAGCAATCAAGCTGTCGCTGCAAATCGCCTCCGTCGCGACGTTGATTGCGCTGGTCCTCGGCACACTCGCATCGGCGGCGTTGTACCGCCGGGATTTCTTCGGCAAGCAAGGCATTTCCCTGATGCTGATCCTGCCGATTGCCCTGCCGGGGATCATCACCGGTATCGCGTTGCTGGCGACCTTCAAGACGCTGGGGATCGAGCCGGGAATGTTCACCATCATCGTCGGCCACGCGACCTTCTGTGTGGTGATTGTTTACAACAACGTCATCGCCCGCTTGCGTCGCACTTCGCACAGTTTGATCGAGGCTTCGATGGACCTCGGCGCCGACGGCTGGCAGACCTTTCGCTACATCGTCCTGCCGAACCTCGGCTCGGCGTTGCTGGCCGGCGGCATGTTGGCGTTTGCCCTGTCGTTCGACGAAATCATCGTCACCACCTTCACCGCCGGCCATGAACGCACCCTGCCGCTGTGGCTGCTCAACCAGCTCAGCCGCCCACGGGACGTGCCGGTGACCAACGTCGTCGCGATGCTGGTGATGATGGTGACCATGCTGCCGATCCTCGGCGCCTATTACCTGACCCGTGGCGGCGAAAGCGTTGCGGGCAGTGGCGGGAAATAACGAACAACGACTACTCCCTGTAGGAACCGACTCTAAAGTGGGAGCGGGCTTGCTCGCGAAGGGGCCATCACATTCAACATTGATGTTGCCTGATACACCGCTTTCGCGAGCAAGCCCGCTCCCACATTTGAGCCGGTTCCCACAGAGGAAAAACAACAGTTCCGAAGAGGACAAAGCCATGCAAACCAAACTCTTGATCAATGGCCAACTGATCGACGGCGAAGGCCCCGCCCAACCGGTGTTCAATCCGGCCCTCGGTCGTGTGTTGGTGGAAATCAACGAAGCCAGTGAAGCCCAGGTCGATGCCGCCGTGCGTGCCGCCGACAGCGCCTTCGAAGGCTGGTCGCAAACCACGCCGAAAGAACGCTCTCTGCTGCTGCTCAAACTCGCCGACGCCATTGAAGCCCACGGCGAAGAGCTGGCCAAACTGGAATCGGACAACTGCGGCAAGCCTTACAGCGCCGCGCTGAACGACGAGATCCCGGCGATTGCCGACGTGTTCCGTTTTTTCGCCGGCGCCAGCCGTTGCATGAGCGGTTCGGCGGGCGGTGAATACCTGCACGGCCACACCTCGATGATCCGCCGCGACCCGGTCGGCGTAATCGCGTCCATCGCACCGTGGAACTACCCGCTGATGATGGTCGCCTGGAAAATCGCCCCGGCGCTCGCGGCGGGTAATACCGTGGTGCTCAAGCCGTCGGAACAAACCCCGCTGACCGCGCTGCGTCTGGCGGAACTGGCGTCGGATATTTTCCCGGCCGGTGTGCTTAACCTGGTGTTCGGTCGTGGGCCTACGGTCGGTAGCCCGCTGGTCACACACCCGAAAGTGCGCATGGTCTCGTTGACCGGCTCGATTGCCACCGGTTCGAACATCATTTCCAGCACCGCCGACAGCGTCAAACGCATGCACATGGAACTGGGCGGCAAGGCCCCGGTGATCATCTTCGACGACGCCGACATCGATGCAGCCGTGGAAGGCATTCGCACCTTCGGCTTCTACAATGCCGGCCAGGACTGCACCGCCGCCTGCCGCATCTACGCGCAGGAAGGCATCTACGACAAATTCGTCGAGAAGCTCGGCGAAGCGGTCAGCAGCATCAAGTACGGTTTGCAGGACGATCCGTCGACCGAGCTCGGCCCGTTGATCACCGCGCAACATCGCGACCGTGTGGCCGGGTTTGTCGAGCGTGCTGTGGCGCAGCCGCATATCCGATTGATCACCGGCGGCAAAGCTGTGGAAGGCAACGGCTTCTTCTTCGAACCGACTGTGTTGGCCGACGCGCAGCAGGACGACGAAATCGTCCGTCGTGAAGTGTTCGGGCCGGTGGTGTCGGTGACCAAATTCGCCGATGAAGCACAGGTGCTGGGCTGGGCCAACGATTCGAACTACGGCCTGGCGTCGTCGGTCTGGACCTCGGACGTCGGTCGTGCGCATCGCTTGTCCGCACGCTTGCAGTACGGCTGCACCTGGGTGAATACGCACTTCATGCTGGTCAGCGAAATGCCGCACGGCGGTCAGAAACTGTCCGGTTATGGCAAGGACATGTCCATGTACGGGCTGGAGGACTACACCGTCGTTCGGCATGTGATGTTCAAGCACTAAAAGCTTCGCGAGCAAGCCCGCTCCCACATCTATGGTTACCCCCTTTTCTGCAATACTGTTTTTGATGCGTGTTTGGCTTGCTTTCATCTATCCGGCGTCTG
>NZ_LMCV01000039.1:0-24978 GCF_001424925.1 Pseudomonas sp. Root329
GACGCCGGATAGATGAAAGCAAGCCAAACACGCATCAAAAACAGTATTGCAGAAAAGGGGGTAACCATAGATGTGGGAGCGGGCTTGCTCGCGAAGGCTATCGGACAGTCACCACCACTGCGCGCGATGGGAACCCAGTTCGCTGGCCGCAAGAGCCCACTGCAACGGCGTCCCCGTAATCTTCAGTGGCACATGAAGTCGATGCGCCGGTCCCCAGGGCGTCTGCTCAACCAACAGCCCTTGATCGTTGTCATCCTCCGCCCGCAACGGCTCATCTGTTCCCGCACCGTTTTCAATCAGCAACTTCGCTGTACGCACCAATGACAACCGCGCCGATCCACTACGCCCCAACAATCGAATCGCACTGGCCGCCATCAAATACCCGGTGGCGTGATCGAGCGCTTGCAAGGGCAATGGCGTCGGCTTGTCCGCGCGCTTCCATTGCATACCGGCGTCGGCGATTCCGCTGCTCATTTGCACCAGGCTGTCGAAGCCGCGGCGGTTCTGCCACGGGCCGCTCCAACCGTAAGCATTGAGGCTGACGTCGATCAGGCCGGGCGCCAGTTTCTGGCGTTCGGCGACACCGTAACCGAGGCGTTCCAGTGCGTCGGCGCGGTAGCCGTGGAGCAGAATGTCAGCGTCCTTGAGCAGGCTTTCGAACACGGCGCGATCAGTCTTGTCGTGCAGGTCCAGGCGTGTGCAGCGTTTGCCCAGAGTGACTTCCGGCACCACGCCGGGTTCGTTCCAGGTCGGTGGGTCGATGCGCAAAACGTCGGCGCCGAGGCCTGCCAGGAAACGGCTGGCGATGGGGCCGGCGAGCACTCGGGTCAAATCCAGCACCTTGATCCCGGCCAGTGGTTGCGCCACCGAGCCTTGCCACGGTTTCGCGTTCTGACGGTTGTTTTCAGCAAATTGAATCAGCGGCTCGGCGTTCACCGCCTGACCTTGAGGGTGCGCCTGCCATTGTGCCCAGCTACGCATCTCGGCGGCGCAGCCACCGGCATCGACCACGGCCTGCTCCAGATCGCTTTTGGCCCATTGAGCAACCTTGCTTGCCATCGCTGCACGGTCGGCACAGGCACCAAGAACGGTTTCGGCAGCGGCGCGGTGATGGGGCGCGTTGGTGTGCAGGCGGATCCATCCGTCTTTGGTCGCGTAGTCACCGGCGACCGGATCCCACAGCGGCGGGACGCTCCAGCCGACCGGGCGGATTGACGTGGCGAACCAGAAAGAGGCCAGGCGCCGATCGACCTCAAGGCTGGGTAAGCGACCGGTTTGTTGCTGCAACCATTCGCTGACAGCCTGGCCGGCAGCGGCAATGCTGGCGCATGCCAGGTCGGTGACGGCAAACGCCGAGGGCAGGGCGCCGCTCGACGTGAACTTGACTTGGGTGTGAGGCAAGCCGAGTGCGGCTTGAATGGACGTGAGTAAATCAGTCATCGAAGGCCCTCCGGAACGAGAGCTCGAGCATAGATCAAATTAGATGACAGGCCGCATGAAACCTGTGGGAGCGGGCTTGCTCGCGAAAGCGGCTTTACATTCAACATTGATGTTGGCTGATGTACCGCTTTCGCGAGCAAGCCCGCTCCCACATTGTTCGGTGGCGCCTGTTTAAACCCGAAACTGATCCATCAATTTCATCTGGTGGGTGGTCAGCGAGTTGAGGTGGCTGCTGATCTGCGCCGATTCGGTGGCCTGGCCGGTCAGGGTTTCGGTGACGGTACGGATCGCCGAGACGTTGCGGTTGACCTCTTCAGCCACGGCGCTTTGCTGTTCGGCGGCGCTGGCGATTTGCAGGTTCATGTCGCTGATGACCGTCACCGCGTCGCTGATTTTGCTCAAGGCCTGCACGGCTTGCTGGATCTGCCCGGCGTTGCTGTGGGCCTGGGTCTGGCTCGAATGCATCGTGGCTACCACGCCGCGAGTACCAGTCTGGATGCGCTCGATGACGATGCGGATTTCTTCCACCGAATCTTGCGTACGTTTGGCCAGGTTGCGCACTTCATCGGCGACCACCGCAAACCCGCGACCGCTCTCGCCGGCACGGGCCGCTTCAATCGCCGCGTTGAGCGCCAGCAGGTTGGTTTGTTCGGCGATGCTGCGGATCACTTCCAGCACCGAACCGATCTGCTCGCTGTTGACCGCCAGTGCTTCGACTTCGGTCACTGCCTTACTGACTTCGTTGGCCAGTTGATTGATGTCGCGGGTGCTGCGTTCGATGATTGACATGCCGTCGCGGGCCGACTGGTCGGCACCCTTGGCCGCGTTCGCCGCGTTCGAGGCACTGTTGGCGACGTCGTGGGCGGTGGCGCTCATTTCGTTGGACGCGGTGGCGACCTGGTCGATTTCGCGGAACTGCACCTGCATGCCTTCGCTGGTCTGGCGGGCGATTTCCGAAGACTGGTCGGCCGTGCCGCGCGCATCAGTGATGCTTTGTTTGATCTGCGCGATGGTCGGTTGCAGCTTGTCGAGGAAGCGGTTGAACCAGCTCACCAGTTCGCCCAGTTCGTCTTTCTTGCTGTAGTGCAGACGCTGCGTCAGGTCGCCGTCGCCGCTGGCAATCGCCTTGAGCATCTCGGCCACGCTGTTGATCGGCCGGGTCACGCCGGACGCCGTGAGCCAGATCAACAACAGTCCGACCAGTCCGGCAATCACCGCCACCAACACGGCTTTGATCGTGCCGCTTTGCTGGGCGTCGTCGAGTACGGCTTGCAACTTCACCGAGTCGGCCAGCAACACTTGTTTCGGCAGGTCGATCACCACGCCCCAGGCCTTGGACTCGGCAATCGGACTGACCGGGTATACCGCACGGATCAGGTCGCCCTGTTCGAGAATTTTTGGCGTCCCACCGCTGAGCAATTGCAGGACGTCCTTGCCGTCTGCGCCCAGGGTGTCGCCGATGCTTTTGCCGACCTTGCTCGCGTCGACGCTGTAACCGGCGAGCACGCCGCTGCCGGAGACGATCAGCATGTGGCCGGCGCTGTTGAACAGATCGCGCTGGGAATCGACAGCCGCTGCTTGCAGGGCGTCGAGGGCAATGTCCACACCGACCACGCCGATGGATTTGCCATCGACCAACAGCGGTACGGAAATGGTGGTCATCAGCATTTCCTTGCCGGCGACGGTGTCGGCATACGGATCGAGCAGGCAGGTGCGCTTGCTGTCGCGAGGGCAGGTGTACCAGCTGTTATAGGGCGTGCCGCTGAGGCTCAAGGTGGTTTTGGTCATGTCATCTTCGACCATGATCGTGTTGATCCCGACACCGCCGGCACGGCTCCAGTAGCTGGCGAAACGACCGGCTTCGTTGGACTGGCGAGCCGCATCGTTGGCGAACTCGCTGTCCTTGCCGTCGAGGCCATTGGGCTCGAATGCCAGCCAGATGCCGAGCACTTTGCTGTTGCGCTCGAAGGCGGTTTTCAGGCTCTGGTTCAACTCTTCACGCAGGGCGCCGGCATCAAGGGAGCGCTTGGTCGCCATGTTGCGCATGTCCTTGATCTGATCGGCCAGGGCGGTCACCACCAGCAGGTTTTCGCCGAAGGTCTTCTGCACCCGCACTGCTTGCTCGGCGGCCTTGGCCTGGAGCAGGTTCTGCACGCTGGCAGTGAGCATCTTGCTGCTGGAAGCGCTGACCAGTTCATCGTTCTGATCGGTCTGGTAGATGTTCATGCCGACGATCAGGACGACAACGCCCAGCAGGCACAGACCGGACAGCAGGACGATTTTCAGGCGGATGGAGAGAGAGTCGAACATAGGACGAACTCGCGAATGGATGAGGTGTTGGCTGTGAGTCGGGATCGACCCGGTTCGCCAAGTCCATTCAGCGCCATTTAATGCACATCGGCGTGGGCAGAGGTTGCATGAACGCGAAGCCGACGAACGGTAACAGGTGAACGTTTGCGCAGGAAAATGCCCTGAAAAGGTCAGAAATTCAGGAAATTGTCGGCAACGATTCCGGCCGCGACCAGATCCACAGATTGCCCAGGCTCATGCCGGCAACCGCCAGATAGATCGGCCAGCCATGATCGAGCATTACCAGCATCAACCCGGCGCACAGCAGCATGCTGACGGTGGCGCTGACCTTGGCTCGACGGGCGATGATTTTGCCGTTGCGCCAGTTGCGCAGGATGGAACCGAACAGCCGATGGTTTTCCAGCCAGGCGCTCAGGCGCGGCGAACTTTTAGTCGCAGCCCAGGCGGCCAGCAGGATGAACTCGGTGGTCGGCAGGCCGGGTACGACGATGGCGATCAGGCCGATGCCCAGGCTGATGTAGGCCAGGAGACCGAAAAGGATTCGGGCGAGTTTTGAGGATGTTGAGTGAGGCATGCGCTTTCCTTGTGGGAGCGGGCTTGCTCGCGAAAGCGGTGTGACAGGCCACATTGATGCTGACTGACACACCGCTTTCGCGAGCAAGCCCGCTCCCACAGGTCCGTATTCTCAGGCGAGTTCGGGGGTGGAGGCGTAAGCCTGTTCCAGTAACACGGTGAAGCGGTTGAACGCGTCGATAGCGCCTTTATCCAACTCGGCTTCTTCTTGTGCGTTGAGTTCCAGCCCGTCGAGGGTTTTGACGAAACTTTTCCAGCCTTCAGCGCGGCCACCGGCCGGCTCACCGAGATGACGAGCGCCGAAGGTTTCACTTAATCCAAGACCCACGGCACGCTTGATCAAGAACGCCGCGCCAAGTTTCGAACCTTCCGACACGAAGAGCCAACCCAGCGCCTCGGCTTTGGTTGGATTCTTCACCGCACCGGCGACGGGTGCTGGAACTTCGGTTTCCAGATCAGCGAGGTCAGCCTTGGCCGCTTCAGCACGGCAGCGAGCTGGCAGGTCGGGGACGATGGCGGTCAATTCGGCATCGTTGTACAGCGACACCAGTTCCGACTGAAACACATACTGAGCCACCACGAAACGCGCGAAGTTGGCCTGGGTTTCGAACGGTGCGTGGGCTTTGACCAAGGCATCCAGCTTGGTATGAGGCTCGTTTGTGATCTGGTTCAAACGTTGCGAACGCAGAGCAGGGCGTTGAGCAGTGTCCTGAGTGGTCATGAGAAGTCCTTGAGAAAAAGAGGCGCTTGGTAACGAGACGAATAGGAAGGCGCCTGACAGTAAAAAAACCTCACTGCGCCACTTCTATAAAGCTGCGCAGTGAGGTGGCAGGGTCAGATATCCCAGACCAGATTGATCGCGAAGTTGCGACCCGGCTGGGTCAGGCGATCGAGGTTGGCCGGTTGAGTGACCGAGGCTTCGCCGACGCTGTCGTAACCGCGCACGTCATCCCACTGCCAGTACTTCTTGTCGGTCAGGTTGTACAAACCGGCGTTGACGGTTACGTCGTCGGTCACCTTGTAGAAGCCGGCCAGGTCGAGCACGCCATAGCCCGGGGTCTTGAACTGGGTGCTGGTGCCGTCCGGGGTTTTGAAGCTGGTGCTGTCGACGCGAGTCTTGCGCTTGACCAGTGTCCAGCTCAATAGGGCGCCGTAGTGGTCCTGGTCGTAACCCAGGCCGAACACGCCAGTCAGCGGGTTGATGCTGTTCAGCGGCTGGCCACTGTCATCGTTACGGCCATACAGGTAGGCCACCGAACCTTGGGTGTAGAGACCGGTCGGGGCGCCGAAGCTGTCCAGGTTCAGGCGACCCTTGAGTTCCACGCCTTTGATGGTGGCGTGCGCGATGTTGTTGCTCTGGAAGGTGGTCTCGGTGTAGCCGGGCGTGATGGCATTCTCGTCGATGAAGTCGCGGTATTTGTTGTAGAACACCGCCACATCGAAAGTGCCTGCCTCGAACTGGCCGCGCAGGCCGGTTTCATAGCTCTTGCTCTTTTCCGGTTCCAGGTCGGGATTCGGTGCGACCTGATAGCCGCCGGCCAGGTTTTCAAAGCGACCGTACAGCGCCTTGGCGGTCGGCGTACGGAAGCCTTCGGCGTACTGGCCATACCAGGTGTAGTGGTCGTTGAAGCTATAGGTGGTGCCGAATTTTGGCGACAGACGATGCCAGGTCTTCGTCTTGTCACTCACCACGCCGTTGCCGCTTTGGTCGGCGGTGACCAGGAATTCGTCGGTGATGTGCGGCTTGAGCTCGGTGTAGTCGTAGCGTGCGCCGGGCAGGAAAGTCCAGTTGCCCCAGCTGATCTGATCCTGGGCGAACAGGCTGTAGCTGTTGATGGTCGGATCCGGGAAGTCGCTGGCCGGTTTCAGTGTGTCGGCGGCGCTGGCGGCACCGATGACCCGGCAAGCGCCGGCCACGGTCAGGCAGCTGCCGCTACCGGTGCGCAGGCCGGTGACTTTGTCCTGTTTGATGGTCGTGCCGTAGGTGACACGGTGGTCGGTGTCGGCGATGGCAAACGACTTGTCAGCCTGGGCATCGAATACCCATTGGCGATCCTTGTAGGTAGTATCGCGGTTGCGCAGCACCGTGCGCGACGGCGCGTAGATTTCTTCGGTGCTCTGGTCGGTCTTGGCGATCTGGTAATTCAGCGTCCACTTGATGTTGTCAGCCAGGACGCTGTCCAGGCCGAAGCTGTGTTCCAGACCGAAGCGTTCGCGGGTGACGGTGTCGTTGCCGGTACGGGATTTATAGAAGCCGAAACCGCGTCCTGCGTTGAACGGGCCGCCCACTGCGCTCAGTTGGTTGGTGTCGCGGTCATCCTTGTAGTGCTCGTAAGTCAGGCCGAAGCGCGCATCGTCGGCGTAGTCCCAGCCCAGTTTGGCCAGCACGTTGGTGGTGCGCACGTCCTCGGGGTTGGCCTCGGTGCGGTTCAGGCCGGTGCCGCCGGTTTCGCCGTAGGACTCTGTTTCATGACCATTGCGCTGACTCAAGTGCAACAGGCCGTCGAAGTCGCCGGTGCGACCGGCCACGGTACCGGAGGTCAACCAGCTGTCGTCGGCCGAGCTGTAGCCGGTTTTCAGGCGTGCGCCGACATCCTTGCCCGGTTTGATGATGTCGTCCGGGTCCAGCGTGTAGTAGCTGACCGCGCCGCCGATGGCGTTGCTGCCGTAAAGCACGGATGCCGGGCCGCGCAAAATCTCGACGCGCTTGACGATCTCTGGGTCGACGTAGTTGCGGTTGGTCTGCGCGTAAGGGCCGTTGAAGAAACTGTCGGGCACCTGCACACCGTCGATCTGGGTCAGTACGCGGTCGCCGTCGATGCCGCGGATGTTGTAGCCCGTGAGACCGGCACGTTGACCGGCGCCGCCCACCGAAACACCGGGCTCGTAGCGCGCCAGATCCTTGATGTTATTGACGTTGTTGCGGTCCAGTTCTTCGCGGGTGTGGACGGTGACGGTGCTTGGCACGCTGTTCACGTCCTGTTCCTGGCGGGTGGCGCTGATGGTCACCTGGTCCAGGTTGAGCGCGTTGCTGTTGCTGCGTTTCTCCAGCACGATGTTGTGGGTGCCCAGTTTGCGATAGCTCAGGTTGGTCCCCACCAACAGGCGATCGAGTGCTTTCTCTGGCGGCAGCGAACCCCGTACGCCCGGCGAGGCCACGCCTTCAGCCAGTTCTGCCGGCAAGCCGACCTGCCAACCCGTCACGGCGGTAAAGGCATTGAGTGCCGAGACCAGCGACTGCTGAGGGATGGCGAACGCGTAATCACCCATGTTGCGGGTCGGTTGCTCGGCAGCGGTGGCGGCGCAGAGCTGCGCGCTGCCGGCCATCAGGATGGCGGCGGTCAGCAGCGACAGCACGCGAGAAGGTGAAGAAGGTTGGCGGGTAAGGCGAGAGGACATCGATAGCGCTCCGTGTCGCACGAATCTTTATAGGTGCTGATCCGAATCAGTAGATGCGAATCAATTGCATTGGCTATAACGAGACGTACGGGGTTTGGCTATCGAGTAAAAATAATTCTCATTTAGTTCAAAATCACCAGCGCCGGGAATTCCTGGAGTCGCGCCGAAGTGATGTGAGCCAGCGAACGGACCACGTCCAACGGCTGGTCGAGGCGGTAGTTGCCGGTGACGGCGATGTCGGCCAACTGCTCGTTGTTGTTGATGATCCAGCCGGGGTAGTAACGACGCAGCTCTGCCAGCACCTGGCTCAGCGGGCAGTTTTCGAACACCAGTCGACCCTGGACCCACGCCAGGTCGGTGGCGGCATCGAGTTTGGCGGGGCGATCGAAACCGTTGGGGCCGATGCGGACGCTTTCTCCGGCGGACAATCGAATTCGCGCGTCATCGCGGGTCGCTCGCAAGTCGACATCCCCACGCTGCACCCGAACCTGTGCCACACCGTCCAGATAACGCACCGCAAACGCGGTGTCCCGCACGCTGGCGGTGACCGGCCCGGCGTCGATTTCCAGCGGCTGGCCGCGATTGGCCGCGACCTCGAAAAACGCCTCGCCCTGATATAAACGGGCCACGCGCTGTTGATCGTTGATGGTGCTGGAGAACGCCGAATTGGTATTGAGCAGGACTTTCGAGCCGTCCTCCAGTTGCAGACGCTGGCGTTCACCGACCACGGTCAGGTGATCAGCCTGCAGGCGAATCGGCAGATTACTGAAGCTGAACAAACCGAGGATCAGCACGGCGGCGGTGGTCAAGGGTTTCCAGTGCGGGCGCAGGCGTGACAGGACGGTCACTTTCGGCGGCCGGGCGGCCAGGCTTTGCGCGCATTGCACGACCTGCGCGCCCTCCCAGATCGCCTGAGCCTTGGCGAACGCCTCGGCATGCAACGGATCGGCGGCGAGCCAGTCGTGAAACTGTCGGGTTTGTTCCTCGCTCGGACTGTCCAGCACGATCAGCCAGTCCAGGGCCTGGTCCATCGCGCTTGCGGGGTCCCGCGCCGGGGAGGGCGGAAGGGAGCGGTGGGTGTCCGTCACGGTGTTTCCTCGGCAGTGTCTTGGCACCGCTGTTTTTTTAGTGAAGCTTGAAAGTGGGGCAGGGTAGCAAAGCCCGATAGTCAGTGCAGTTCATCCTCACGCATAGAGAATAAACCTACAGATTCAGTCGCCGTTTAACCGTTCGGCCACGCCGATGCAGATCGCCATGATCAATTTCAGCTCCTTTTGCACCGTGCTCAATGACACGCCAAGCTTCTCGGCGATCTCCAGATAGCTGTGCCCGTGCAGACGGCTGAGGATGAAAATCTGCTGCTGACGGGCGCTGAGTTCATTGAGGCTCACGTTCAAGCGCTCAAGCAATTGTTCGGCATGGGCGGCGTCCTCGGCACTGCTGGCTGGGGCGGCGATGCTTTCCACCACGTCCAGCGGCACGTCGTCGAGCATCGTGCGCGACTGAATGCGCCGCGCACGCAAATGGTCCAGCGCCAGGTTGCGGGCGGTCTGGAAAACGAAGGGTTCAAGGTGATCGATGGCCCGCTCACTGAGCGCCCGGGTCACTCGCAGGTAGGTCTCCTGCAAGAGGTCTTCGGCGGTGCTGTGATTGTTGACCATCCGCTCCAATGTGCGCAGCAGAGAGACTCGCTGGGCGATGAAGACGTGATTGAAGCGAGATTGACTCACGGGAGAACCTGATCCATTTCTAGCGAATGATAATGCTTATCATCCGCTCGAGTGGTCAAGTATTGATTTGTGAAGCTGATTTGCGAAGGGCTAGGCGCGGCCCAGCAGATAGGTCGCGTAATCGGGGATCCGATGTTCGTGCGCCTGCTCCATCATCGGGCTGCTCAGCAGGTAGTCGGCGCTGCATTCGTTGCAGGCCACCGGAATGTTCCAGACCGCCGCGACGCGCAACAACGCCTTGATGTCCGGGTCGTGCGGCTGTGGTTCGAACGGGTCCCAGAAGAACACCAGCATGTCGACCCGCTGCTCGGCGATTCGCGCACCGAGTTGCTGGTCGCCGCCCAATGGGCCGCTGATCATGCTCTCCACAGGCAAATCCAGGCGTTGTTGCAACAACAACCCGGTGGTGCCGGTGGCGACCAGTTCATGCTGTGCGAGCCTGTCTTTCTGCCGCTCGGCCCAGTCCAGCAAAAACACTTTGCAGTGGTCATGGGCGACCAAGGCAATACGCTTGCGCGCTGCCATGGTCTTTTGCGTAAAGCTGATACCGATCATCGGTGCTGCTCCTGCTTTTTCAAGGCGGCTTATTCAGCGTTGCACAGCGCCAGGCAGTTATCGAGCATGCGGTTGGAGAAGCCCCATTCGTTGTCGTACCAGGCCAGCACCTTGAGCAGCTTGCCGCTGGACTTGGTGTGGTTGGCGTCAAAGATCGACGACAGCGGATTGTGGTTGAAGTCGCTGGAGACCAGCGGCAGGGTGTTGTAACCGAGAATCTTCGAGTGCTGGCTGGCTTCTTTCAGCAGCGCGTTCACTTCATCGGCCGACGCTTCGCGTTTGAGTTGCACGGTCAGGTCCACCAGTGACACGTTGATCACCGGCACGCGTACCGACATGCCGGTCAGTTTGCCCGCCAGTTCCGGCAGCACCAGACCGACCGCTTCAGCCGCGCCGGTTTTGCTCGGGATCATGTTCTGGGTGGCCGAACGCGCACGATACGGATCGACGTGATAGACGTCGGTCAGGTGCTGATCGTTGGTGTAGGCGTGAATAGTGGTCATCAGGCCGCTTTCGATTCCCAGCTCGCGGTGCAACACCTGGGCCACCGGGGCCAGGCAGTTGGTGGTGCACGAAGCATTGGAAATGATCTGGTGCGATTGGCGCAGAATGTCGTGGTTAACGCCATACACCACGGTAGCGTCGGCGCCTTTGGCGGGGGCCGAGATGATCACTTTGCGTGCGCCGGCCGTAATATGCGCGGCGGCTTTGGCGCGGTCGGTGAACAAACCGGTGCATTCGAATACGACGTCAATCTGCTCGGCAGCCCACGGCAGCTCGGCCGGGTTGCGAATGGCACTGACTGAAATACGGTCACCGTTGACGGTCAGGCTTTCCTGATCGTGTTGGACATCGGCATCGAACGTGCCGTGAACAGTGTCGTACTTGAGCAGATGAGCGTTCATCGCGCTGTCGCCCAGGTCATTGATGGCAACGATCTGCAGATCCTGGCGATACCCTTGGGTATACAGTGCGCGCAGGACGTTACGGCCAATTCGGCCAAAACCATTGATTGCGATTCGAAGAGTCATTTAACAGGGCCGCCGTCGTTTTGTTGTTGGAATTACAAGATTATTCGCATAAAAATAGAAAACAAGCCTTTTTAATGGCAATATTTTGTTCAATCTACAACGAGTGACCTGAATCAACTGGTCCGACCGATCAAGAAAACCGTCTGTCATCCCATCGACAACGGCTCTTGTTCAGCATAGACAATCAGGTCGCCACATCCGTTAGCCTGGAGTTCTAAACATGCATCCCCGCGTCCTTGAGGTCACCGAACGGCTTATCGCCCGCAGCCGCGCCACGCGTGAGGCTTACCTTGCACTGATTCGTGGTGCTGCCAGCGACGGTCCCATGCGCGGCAAGCTGCAATGCGCCAACTTCGCCCACGGCGTGGCCGGTTGCGGCACCGACGACAAGAACAGTCTGCGGATGATGAACTCCGCCAACATTGCGATTGTTTCGTCCTATAACGACATGCTCTCGGCACACCAGCCGTACGAAGTCTTTCCTGAACAGATCAAAAAGGCCCTGCGCGAAATCGGCTCCGTCGGCCAGTTCGCCGGCGGCACCCCGGCCATGTGCGATGGCGTGACCCAAGGCGAGCCGGGCATGGAACTGAGCCTGCCGAGCCGCGAAGTGATTGCGCTGTCCACCGCCGTGGCGCTGTCCCACAACATGTTCGACGGCGCGCTGATGCTCGGCATCTGCGACAAGATCGTGCCGGGCCTGATGATGGGCGCGTTGCGTTTCGGTCATCTGCCGACGATCTTCGTACCGGGCGGGCCGATGGTCTCGGGCATTTCCAACAAGCAGAAAGCCGACGTGCGCCAGCGCTACGCCGAAGGCAAAGCCAGTCGCGAAGAGCTGCTGGAATCGGAGATGAAGTCCTACCACAGCCCGGGCACTTGCACCTTTTACGGCACCGCCAACACCAACCAGTTGCTGATGGAAGTCATGGGCCTGCACTTGCCGGGCGCCTCGTTCGTCAACCCGAACACCCCATTGCGTGATGCCCTGACCCGCGAAGCCGCGCATCAGGTCACGCGTCTGACCAAACAGAGTGGCGACTTCATGCCGATCGGCGAAATCGTCGACGAACGTTCGCTGGTCAACTCCATCGTGGCCCTGCACGCCACCGGCGGCTCGACCAACCACACCTTGCACATGCCGGCGATCGCCATGGCGGCGGGCATTCAACTGACCTGGCAAGACATGGCCGACCTCTCCGAGGTGGTGCCGACCCTGAGCCACGTTTACCCGAACGGCAAAGCCGACATCAACCACTTCCAGGCCGCGGGCGGCATGTCGTTCCTGATTCGCGAACTGCTGGAAGCCGGTTTGCTGCACGAAAACGTCAACACGGTGCTGGGCCACGGCCTGAGCCGCTACACCATGGAACCGTTCCTCGAAAACGGCGAACTGGTCTGGCGCGAAGGCCCGATCGAAAGCCTCGACGAAACCATCCTGCGTCCAGTCGCGCGCGCGTTCTCGCCAGAGGGCGGCTTGCGGGTGATGGAAGGCAACCTCGGCCGCGGTGTGATGAAAGTGTCCGCCGTCGCGTTGGAAAACCAGGTCGTCGAAGCACCGGCCATGGTGTTCCAGGATCAGCAGGATTTGGCCGATGCGTTCAAGGCCGGTTTGCTGGAGAAGGATTTTGTTGCCGTGATGCGCTTCCAGGGTCCGCGCTCCAACGGCATGCCGGAGCTGCACAAGATGACGCCGTTCCTCGGCGTGCTGCAGGATCGCGGCTTCAAAGTCGCGCTGGTCACCGACGGGCGCATGTCCGGTGCTTCGGGGAAAATTCCGGCGGCCATTCACGTCAGCCCCGAAGCGTATGTGGGCGGCGCTTTGGCGCGGGTGCAAGAGGGCGATATCATCCGCGTCGATGGCGTCAAAGGCACCCTGGAGCTTAAGGTGGACGCCGAAGAATTCGCAGCGCGCGAGCCTGCCAAGGGCCTGTTGGGCAATAACATCGGCAGCGGTCGCGAACTGTTTGGTTTCATGCGCATGGCCTTCAGCTCGGCGGAGCAGGGCGCCAGCGCCTTTACTTCTGCCCTGGAGACGCTTAATTGAAACTGGCTTTGGTCGGTGACATCGGTGGGACCAACGCACGTTTCGCGTTGTGGAAAAACCAGCAACTGGAATCGATCCAGGTGCTGGCAACGGCCGACCACGCCAGCCCGGAGGAGGCGATTGCCCTCTACCTGAGCGGGCTTGGCCTGGCGCCGGGTTCGATCGGTTCGGTGTGCCTGTCGGTGGCCGGCCCCGTCAGCGGCGATGAATTCAAGTTCACCAATAATCACTGGCGACTCAGCCGCAAGGGGTTTTGCAAGACCTTGCAGGTGGATCAATTGTTGCTGGTCAACGACTTCTCGGCGATGGCGCTGGGCATGACCCGTTTGCAGCCGGACGAGTTCCGGGTGGTCTGCGAAGGCACGCCGGAACCGTTGCGGCCGGCGGTGGTGATCGGTCCGGGGACTGGCCTCGGTGTTGGCACGTTGCTGGATCTGGGCGAAGGTCGTTTCGCCGCGTTGCCGGGGGAGGGCGGTCACGTCGATTTGCCGCTGAGCAGTCCGCGGGAAACTCAGTTGTGGCAGCACATCTTCAATGAGATCGGCCATGTCAGCGCTGAAACGGCATTGAGCGGCAGCGGCTTGCCGCGGGTCTATCGGGCAATTTGTGCGGTGGACGGTCATGAACCGGTGCTGGATTCCCCTGAGTCGATTACCGCGGCCGGACTGGCCGGCGACCCGATTGCCCTGGAAGTGCTCGAGCAGTTCTGCTGCTGGCTGGGTCGTGTGGCCGGCAACAATGTGCTGACCACGGGTGGACGGGGTGGCGTGTACATCGTGGGCGGGGTGATTCCGCGGTTCGCCGATTTCTTCATCGAAAGTGGCTTTGCCCGGTGCTTTGCCGACAAGGGCTGCATGAGCGATTACTTCAAAGGCATCCCGGTGTGGCTGGTGACGGCGCCGTATTCTGGCCTGGTTGGCGCAGGAGTTGCGCTCGAGCAGGCTTGAAGTGCGATCAAATGTGGGAGCGGCGGTGCGACGATTCGACTTGCTCGAAAAAGCGGTATGTCAGTCAACGATGATGTTGGATGTGATGGCCCCTTCGCGAGCAAGTCGAATCGTCGCACCGCCGCTCCCACAGTAGTTCGCGGTGTTTGTTGGTTCCGCGCTTAAGGCATAATCCGCCCAATTCAAACAACAAGGACGCCGCCCCGTGAGCTCAGTCAACAAGTCGATTTTGTTGGTCGATGACGATCAAGAGATACGCGAGTTGCTGGACACCTACCTGACCCGCGCCGGTTTCCAGGTTCGTACCACGCCCGACGGCGCAGGTTTTCGCCAGGCGATGAACGAGGCCCCGAGCGATCTGGTGATCCTCGACGTGATGCTGCCGGACGAAGACGGCTTCAGCCTCTGCCGCTGGATCCGCCAGCACCCGCGTCAGGCGCAGGTGCCAATCATCATGCTCACCGCCAGCTCCGACGAGGCCGACCGCGTCATCGGTCTGGAATTGGGCGCCGACGACTACCTCGGCAAACCGTTCAGCCCGCGTGAATTACAGGCGCGCATCAAAGCCCTGTTGCGTCGCGCGCAGTTCGGGCAGGAGCGTTCCGGCAGTGAAGTGTTGGCCTTCGATGACTGGCGGCTGGACATGGTCAGCCATCGGCTGTTCCACATCGATGGCGAAGAAGTGATTCTCTCCGGCGCCGATTTCGCTCTGCTGAAACTGTTCCTCGATCACCCTCAGGAAATTCTCGATCGCGACACCATCGGCAACGCCACCCGTGGTCGTGATTTGATGCCGCTGGATCGCATCGTCGACATGGCCGTCAGCCGTTTGCGCCAGCGCCTGCGCGACACCGAAAAACCACCGCGGCTGATCCGTACCGTGCGCGGCAGCGGCTACCAACTGGCCGCCAATGTGGTTGCCAGCAATGGCCACTGAGTTTTTCCGCAAGCTCGCCGCACGGATTCCCGTGCCGCGTTCGCTGCTCGGGCGGATGTTGTTGCTGACGCTGTTGGCGGTGCTGTTCGCCCAGACGCTGTCGAGCGTGATCTGGGTCTCGCAACTGCGCGCCACCCAACTGGAAGGCCTGGTCACCAGCGCCCGTAGTCTCGCTCATTCGATGACCGCCAGCGTCAGTTACTTCCGCTCGCTGCCGGTAGCGTTTCGGCCATTGGTACTCGACCAGTTGCGCAGCATGGGCGGCACCCGTTTTGTGGTGACGCTCAACGACAAACCCTTGGGCATGGAAGTGCTGCCGATCACCCCGCGCAAGGAAGCGGTGCTCAAAGCGGTGGACGAAGTGCTGCGCCAGTCCTTGGGCCAGGACACGGATATCTCGGTGACTTTTGTTAGCCCCGAAGACCTGCGGATCTTCAATAGCGGCCTGAAACTCGATGAATTGCCGCGCTCCTGGGCGCATTACGCGCTGACCCTGGAGCCGGTGAACCCGCCGGTATTGGTCACGCAAATCCAGATGGCACCGGGCGAGTGGCTGTACATCGCCTCACTGTTGCCCGAGCCCTACACCAGTCTTGAAGAACAAGGCCTGCCGGCGCAGCAAGTCTGGTTCATCGTCCTCACCAGCGGCTTCTTGCTGTTGTTCATTGGTCTTCTGGTGCACTGGCAGAGCCGGCCGCTCAAGCGTTTGGCGCGGGCGGCACGGGACATGTCCCTCGGCGCGGAAGTCGAACCCGTGGCCGAGGGCGGCGGCAGTGAAGTGGTCGAGGTCGGCCGCGCCTTCAATGCGATGCGCGAACGCATCAGCCGTTACCTGACCGAGCGCAGCCAGTTGTTCAGCGCGATTTCCCATGACTTGCGCACGCCGATTACCCGCTTGCGGTTGCGCGTTGAATTGCTCGAAGACGAAACGCTGCAAGCCAAGTTCGGGCGTGATCTGGATGAGCTGGAGCTGCTGGTCAAAGGCGCGCTGCAATGCGTGAAAGACACCGACATCCACGAAAACATCGAACCGGTGGACCTCAACCACGTGCTTGATTGTCTGGTTGAACCGTATCTGGCGCCCAACGGCAATGGTCGCGTTACTCAGCAAGGGCGTGCTCTGGCGGCGTATCCGGGGAAGCCGCTGGCGCTCAAGCGTTGTATCGGCAACCTGATCGACAATGCCTTGAAGTATGGGCAGAAAGCGCATTTGCACATAGATGACGACCAGAGTGCGTTCATCCTGCATGTGGACGATGAGGGGCCAGGCGTGCCGGAACAGCGGATGGAGCAGGTGTTCGAGCCGCACTTCCGCCTGGCCGGGCAGCAGCAGGGTTATGGATTGGGGTTGGGGATTGCGCGAAATATTGCGCATAGCCATGGCGGCGAAGTCAGCCTACAAAACCTGCGTGAAGGCGGGTTAAGGGTGACGTTGCACTTGCCTCGTAGTGTTGATTAGTTAGAACGCGTCGCGCCCATCGCGAGCAGGCTCGCTCCCACATTGGATTTGTGTACGACGCAGAACCACTGTGGGAGCGAGCCTGCTCGCGAAGACGTCAGACCATTCAACACATTCCTCTAGGCGAATGTCACAAGGCGGTGACATAACTCGCCCCCTTCGTTACAAGCCCACCACCGCCCGTTGTTTAGACTGCCCCCAGTCATAACAACAAAAAAGGCACCCCATGGACACCTTCCAACCCGCGTTCAGCAGTTGGCTGAACGCACGCGCCCATCAGCAATGGCTCGCCGCCGAAGGCCTGCGCCTGCTGGCGTTTGCCAAGGCTTCAAAGCTTCCCGAAGGCTTCGGCAATCTCGATGAAAAGGGCTGCCTCCCGGCCAACGCCCACGCCGAAACCATGAACACCGCGCGCATGACCCACAGCTTCGCCATGGCCCATATTCAGGGCTTGCCGGGTTTCGCCGAGCTGGTGGATCACGGCATCAAAGCCCTCAGCGGCCCATTGCGTGACGCCGAACACGGTGGCTGGTTCGCTGCCCCCGAGCATCGCGACGGCAACACCGATAAAGCCGCTTACCTGCACGCCTTCGTTGCCTTGGCCGCCAGTTCTGCGGTCGTCGCTCAGCGTCCCGGCGCACAGGCCTTGCTCGACGATGCCATCGACATCATCGACACACATTTCTGGAGCGACGAGGAGGGCGCGATGCGCGAATCCTTCAACCGCGACTGGAGCGTAAAGGAAGCCTATCGCGGCGCCAACAGCAACATGCACGCCACCGAAGCCTTTCTCGCGTTGGCCGATGTCACCGACGATAACCGCTGGCTGTGCCGCGCCCAGCGCATCGTCGAGCGCGTCATCCACGGTCACGCCGCTGCCAACGATTACCTGGTGGTCGAGCATTTCGACCGCGACTGGCAGCCGCTTCGCGACTACAACCACGACAACCCGGCCGATGGTTTTCGCCCCTACGGCACCACGCCGGGCCACGGTTTCGAATGGGCCCGGTTGATGCTGCATCTCGAAGCGGCGCGGGTTAAGGCCGGGATGCTCACGCCGGGTTGGCTCGCCACCGACGCGCAAAAACTCTTCGACCACAACTGCCGACACGGCTGGGATGTCGACGGGGCGCCGGGGATTGTCTACACCCTCGACTGGGACAATCGCGCCGTGGTTCGCCATCGCCTGCACTGGACCCATTGCGAAGCCAGCGCTGCCGCCAGTGCGCTGCTTAAACGCACAGGCGATGCGCAATACGAACGCTGGTACCGACTATTTTGGGAATTTTGCGACAGCCATTTCATCGACCGCGAAAGTGGTGGCTGGCATCACGAACTCGATCCGCAGAACCGCCCGAGCGCCGATATCTGGGCGGGTAAACCTGATCTTTATCACGCTTGGCAAGCCGTATTGATCCCGCGATTGCCTCTGGCGCCAAGCATGGCGACTGCCCTGGCACAGTTATCCCAGAGCGCTCCTGTGTAACCATGTGGTGACATTCGAACGTCCCTTCGTTACCTGCGAAGGGATCACTCCTGTTTAGAATCCTATGCAGCGCAAGCACCAGACTTGCATGCATAACAACAAGAAAGGTACTACTAGATGAATGCGATTTCTCGCCTCGCTACTGTCATTTCTCTCGCCTCACTGCTTCCCCTGTCTGCATTCCCGCTGAGTACGCTTGCTGCCGATTCCAAAGGTTCGGTGGAAGTCGTTCACTGGTGGACGTCCGGTGGCGAAAAAGCTGCTGTTGATGTTCTTAAGGCCCAAGTCGAAAAAGACGGTTTCATCTGGAAGGACGGCGCAGTCGCCGGTGGCGGCGGCGCTACGGCCATGACCGTACTCAAAAGCCGCGCCGTTGCCGGTAACCCGCCGGGCGTAGCGCAGATCAAAGGCCCGGACATCCAGGAATGGGCGTCTACCGGTCTGCTCGACACCGACGTCTTGAAAGACGCCGCCAAAACAGAGAAGTGGGACAGCCTGCTCGACAAGAAAGTCTCCGATACGGTGAAGTACGAGGGTGACTACGTGGCTGTGCCGGTGAACATTCACCGCGTCAACTGGCTGTGGATCAACCCGGAAGTCTTCAAGAAAGCCGGCATCGAAAAAGCGCCAACCACCCTTCAGGAATTCTACGCGGCCGGTGACAAGCTCAAGGCTGCGGGCTTCATTGCGCTTGCCCACGGCGGCCAGCCTTGGCAGGACAGCACCGTGTTCGAAGCGGTGGTCCTTTCGGTCATGGGCGTCGACGGCTACAAGAAAGCCCTGGTCGACCTGGACAACGCTGCACTGACCGGTCCTGAGATGGTCAAGGCGCTGACCGAGCTGAAGAAAGTCGCGACCTACATGGACGCCGACGGCAAAGGCCAGGACTGGAACCTGGAAGCCGCCAAGGTCATCAACGGCAAGGCCGGCATGCAGATCATGGGTGACTGGGCCAAGAGCGAGTGGACAGCGGCCAAGAAAGTCGCCGGCAAGGACTACGAGTGCGTAGCCTTCCCGGGCACCGACAAGGCCTTCACCTACAACATCGACTCCCTGGCCGTGTTCAAGCAGAAAGACAAGGGCACTGCTGCCGCACAGCAGGACATTGCCAAGATCGTGCTGGGTGAAAACTTCCAGAAAGTCTTCAGCATCAACAAGGGCTCGATCCCGGTTCGAATCGACATGCTGAACGACATGGGCAAGTACGGTTTCGACTCTTGCGCCCAGACCGCTGCCAAGGACTTCCTGGCAGACGCCAAGTCCGGCGGCCTGCAGCCGAGTATGGCGCACAACATGGCGACCACGCTGGCGGTACAAGGTGCGTTCTTTGATGTCGTAACCAACTTCATCAACGATCCGAAAGCCGATCCTGCCGTTGCCGCCAAGCAGCTCGGCACGGCCATCAAAGCTGCCAAGTAATGCTTGGCCCCTGTAGGAGTGAGCCTGCTCGCGATAGCTGATGGTCAGACTCTGGATGTATCAACTGATACATCGCTATCGCGAGCAGGCTCACTCCTACAAGGGGTGCATTTCCAAAGTAATTTTTCCTCACGTACGGGATCTTCCCATGAGTTCTGTTGCTGTGTTCAGCAAGGCCTCACCGTTCGATGCACTGCAGCGCTGGCTCCCCAAACTGGTGCTGGCGCCCAGCATGTTCATCGTCCTGGTCGGCTTCTATGGCTATATCCTGTGGACGTTCGTCTTGTCGTTCACCACGTCGACCTTCCTGCCGACCTACAAATGGGCGGGCCTGGCGCAATACGAGCGGCTATTCGACAACGACCGTTGGTGGGTAGCGAGCAAGAACCTGGCGGTTTTCGGCGGCATGTTCATCGGTATCACCCTGGTGATCGGTGTGCTGCTGGCGGTGTTTCTTGATCAGCGCATTCGTCGCGAAGGTTTCATTCGCACCATTTACCTGTACCCGATGGCGCTCTCGATGATCGTCACCGGTACCGCCTGGAAGTGGCTGCTCAACCCGGGCATGGGCCTGGACAAATTGTTGCGTGACTGGGGCTGGGAAGGCTTTCGCCTGGACTGGCTGATTGACCCGGACCGCGTGGTGTACTGCCTGGTGATCGCTGCGGTATGGCAAGCCTCGGGCTTTATCATGGCGATGTTCCTCGCCGGCCTGCGTGGCGTTGATCAATCGATCATCCGTGCCGCCCAGATCGATGGCGCAAGCATGCCGCGGATTTACCTGAAAGTGGTGTTGCCCAGCCTGCGTCCGGTGTTCTTCAGTGCGGTCATGATCCTGGCCCACATCGCGATCAAGAGTTTCGACCTGGTGGCAGCAATGACCGCCGGTGGCCCGGGTTACTCCTCCGACTTGCCTGCGATGTTCATGTATTCCTTCACCTTCAGTCGCGGCCAGATGGGCATGGGCTCGGCCAGTGCGATTCTGATGCTCGGTGCGATTCTCGCAATCATCGTGCCTTACCTGTACTCCGAGCTGAGGACCAAGCGTCATGACTAGTTTCGCTGCCAAACCTTCCATCAGCCTGAGTCGCATCGCGATCTACGGCGTGCTGATCCTTGCCGTATTCCTTTACCTGATACCGCTGGTGGTCATGCTGTTGACCAGTTTCAAGACGCCGGAAGACATCAACTCCGGCAACCTGCTGAGCTGGCCGACCGTGGTCAGCGGCATTGGCTGGGTCAAGGCCTGGACCACGGTTGACGGGTACTTCTGGAATTCGATCAAGATCACCGTCCCGGCGGTTTTGATCTCCACCGCCATCGGTGCACTGAACGGCTATGTGCTGTCGATGTGGCGCTTTCGCGGTTCGCAGTTGTTCTTCGGCCTGCTGCTGTTCGGTTGCTTCCTGCCGTTCCAGACCGTCCTGCTGCCGGCCTCGTTCACCCTCGGCAAGATGGGTCTGGCGAGCACCACCACGGGCCTGGTGTTCGTGCACGTGGTCTACGGCCTGGCGTTCACCACGCTGTTCTTCCGTAACTACTACGTCAGCGTTCCCGATGCGCTGGTGAAGGCGGCGCGGCTCGATGGCGCGGGTTTCTTCACCATCTTCCGCTTGATCATCCTGCCGATGTCCACCCCGATCATCATGGTCTGCCTGATCTGGCAGTTCACCCAGATCTGGAACGACTTCCTGTTCGGCGTGGTGTTCTCCAGCGGTGACTCGCAACCCATTACGGTGGCGTTGAACAACTTGGTCAACACCAGTACCGGGGCCAAGGAATACAACGTTGATATGGCGGCGGCGATGATCGCCGGGCTGCCGACCCTGCTGGTCTATGTGGTCGCAGGCAAGTATTTCGTGCGCGGGCTGACGGCCGGCGCAGTCAAGGGGTAATTATGGCTACGCTCGAACTTCGCAATGTAAACAAGACCTATGGCCCCGGCCTGCCGGACACCCTCAAGAACATCGAACTGTCGATCAAGGACGGTGAGTTCCTGATCCTGGTCGGACCTTCGGGTTGCGGAAAATCGACCCTGATGAATTGCATTGCCGGTCTGGAGACCATCACCGGTGGCGCGATCATGATCGGTGACCAGGACGTCAGCGGCATGAGCCCGAAAGACCGGGACATCGCCATGGTGTTCCAGTCCTACGCGCTGTACCCGACCATGAGCGTGCGCGAGAACATCGCCTTTGGCTTGAAGATCCGCAAAATGCCCGCCGCCGACATTGAAGCGGAAGTGGCGCGGGTGTCCAAGCTGCTGCAGATCGAACACTTGCTCAACCGCAAACCCGGCCAGCTCTCCGGTGGCCAGCAACAGCGCGTGGCGATGGGCCGTGCCCTGGCGCGGCGGCCGAAGATTTACCTGTTCGACGAACCGCTGTCCAACCTCGACGCCAAGCTGCGCGTCGAGATGCGCACCGAAATGAAACTGATGCACCAGCGCCTGAAAACCACCACGGTCTACGTGACCCACGACCAGATCGAAGCCATGACCCTGGGCGACAAAGTGGCGGTGATGAAGGACGGGATCATTCAGCAATTCGGTACGCCGAAAGACATCTACAACAACCCGGCCAACCTGTTCGTGGCGAGCTTCATCGGTTCGCCGCCGATGAACTTCATCCCCCTGCGTTTGCAACGCAAGGACGGTCGTCTGGTGGCGCTGCTCGACAGCGGTCAGGCGCGCTGCGAATTGCCGTTGGGCATGCAGGACGCCGGTCTTGAAGACCGCGAAGTGATCCTCGGCATGCGCCCTGAGCAGATCGTTTTGGCGGGCAGCGAGCCGAATGGTTTGCCGATCATTCGCGCCGAAGTCCAGGTCACCGAGCCGACCGGTCCCGACACCCTGGTGTTCGTCAATCTCAACGAAACCAAAGTCTGCTGCCGTCTGGCGCCGGACGTTGCACCGGCCGTGGGCGAGACCCTGACCCTGCAATTCGATCCATCGAAAGTGCTGTTGTTCGATGCCAAGACCGGGGAGCGCCTGGGGGTGGCCGGTCAGCCAAAAACCGAGACTCACAGTGCCAATGTGGCGCAGTTCAAAGGCCGCTGAAGATCAAAAATGTGGGAGCAAGCTTGCTCCCACAGGGGATGTCACCGCGTTAAATAAAAACAGTTAATAACAATAAAACGAGGATGTAGGGATGAAGAAGAAGAACAACGCTCAGCTTATCTGCCAGTTGTCAGCCATTGCGGCAATGATGTTGGCCGGTAGCGTGCACGCGGCTGACGCGTTCAGCGCCGATTCCGAATGGATGACCGGTGATTGGGGTGGCGAGCGGACCAAGCTGATCGAGCAGGGTATCGACATCAAGATGGACTACGTCGGTGAAGTGGGTGGCAACCTCCACGGCGGGTTTAATGATGACAAGACCGCGCGTTACGCCGACCAGTTTGGCCTGGGCGTGGCGCTGGACCTGCAAAAGCTGTGGGGCTGGGATAACACCCAGGCCAAGATCCAGTTCACCAACCGTAATGGTCAGAACATCTCCAATGACCGTGTCGGCGACCCGCGTGCCGGCACCTTGAGTTCGTCCCAGGAAGTCTACGGTCGTGGCCATATGGTCCGTCTGACCCAATTGTGGATCAAGCACCAGTTCCTCGACGGCAAACTGGACGTCAAGGCCGGTTACTTCGGCGAAGGCGAAGACTTCAACACCTTCCCGTGCGAGTTCCAGAACCTGGCATTCTGCGGTTCCCAAGCGGGCAACTGGGCGACCAACATCTGGTACAACTGGCCGGTCATGCAGGCTGCGGTCCGCGTGAAGTACAACATCTCTCCTGAGTTCTATGCGCAGATCGGCGCGTACAACCAGAACCCGTCGCAACTGGAGCACGGTAACGGCTTCAAGCTGAGCGGCAGTGGTACCGCAGGTACCGTGCTGCCAGTCGAACTGGTCTGGTCGCCGAACCCTAATAACCTGCCGGGCGAATACCGTGTCGGTTACTACAAAAGCACGGCCAATGCCGATGACGTCCGCAAAGATGAAAACGGCAATGATGCAGCAACCAGCCGTAACGCCTATCGCAGCCACGATAGCAAACACGGTTACTGGTTCGTGGCGCAGCAACAGCTGACCGACCATAACGGTGACAAGAGCCGCGGTCTGACCGTTTCGGCCAACGCCACGTTCCACGACAAGGACACCAACTTCGTCGACAACTACCAGTCGCTGATGTTTGTGTACAAAGGCCCGTTCGATGCACGTCCAAAAGATGACGTCGGTATCGGTTTCGCCCGTATCCATGTCAACGATGACGTGAAGAAAAACGCCGAGCTGGTCAACGCCGCCAATGGTGTCACCGAATACGAGGATCCGCTGTTCTCGCCACTGCGTACCACCGAGTACAACTACGAGATCAACTACGGCTTCCACGTTACCAACTGGCTGACCGTGCGTCCTAACCTGCAATACATCACTCACCCGGGTGGTGTTGATGAAGTCGACAACGCGCTGGTCGCCGGCCTGAAAATTCAGTCGGTGTTCTAACGTTGTTGCGATAAGCTCCTCTCCATGTGCGCATTTTTGCGGACAGCCTTGGCTGTCCGCTTTTTTTTGGGGGCTGCGCACCCCGGGTGATTTTCAGGACCGTGGCACATGCATGAGCATCCGCTACAACGCTTCTTCAAATCCTTGCGCGAACGTCCGGTGTTTGCGTGGGAGCGCTATCAGAAGCGCGACGTGCTGGTGATCGACCATCCGCTGTGTCAGGCGGTGTTCAGTCGGCAGGGTGCGCAGTTGCTGCACTTCCAGCCAAAGGGGCAGAAACCCTGGCTCTGGTGCGCGGCGAAGTGGCCGCAGGTCGGCGCGATTCGTGGTGGCGTTCCGGTGTGCTGGCCGTGGTATGGCCGTCATCCGAGTGAAAACGCCTGGCCTTCCCATGGCTGGGCACGGCTGATCGACTGGAAACTGCTGGACAGCAGCGCTGATGACGATGGCGTGCGTCTGCATTGGCAACTTCAGTTGTGCGACTGGCAAGTGGACCTGCACGCGCACTTGGGCGAGCGCATGGATTTGCGCCTGAGTACCGAGCATCAGGACAGCCTGCCGTGCCAATTGAGTCAGGCGTTGCATGCGTATTGGCGTATTGGTGACGTCGGTGAGGTAGCGCTGTCTGGCCTCGACGGGGCGCAGGGTTACGACCAGTTGAACCGTCAGATTTGTCATCAGGAAGGTGAGTTGCGGGTGGAGGGTGGCTGTCAGCGGGTGTTCCAGCACGACGGCGAATTACAGCTCAAGGACCACGCCTGGCAGCGCGAGTTGTGCATCGATACCGGTGACCATGCGGACACGGTGGTTTGGCATCCGGGCTCACGGCCGTTGCTGGGGGTGAGCTGGAACGAGATTTCGGAGTTTGTGTGTGTGGAAGCCGCGAGCGGCGGGACCGATAGCCTGAGTCTGGCACCGGGGGAGAGGGCACATTTGAGTTTGCAGGCGCGGGTTGGGGTTTAGCTCAAGATTTGCGGTGTTGCAGCTGGCCCTTTCGCGAGCAAGCCCGCTCCCACATTTAACCCAGTTCCTCCAGAAAGAATGCGGTCGAATAATGAAATGGCTACCCCCGCTGCCCTCTGTGATCGCCCACTAAGCTTTCACAGGGGGCTCACCGGAGACCGTTGCCATGAACAAAGTAGCTATTGC